>NZ_JBQXEO010000008.1:0-246325 GCF_052601155.1 Micromonospora yongxingensis | reverse complement strand
CCCCCCCCCCCCCACCCCACCCCCACGCACCCGGCACAACAGCCGCCCCGCCGCCGTTCACCGGGCACACAGGCTGGCGCCCGTCGGAGTGCTCCGACGGGCGCCAGCTTGCGGTGCGACCGGGCCCTGCCCGGTGGTGGTGCGGATCAGTGCGCGGCCCCACCGAAGCGCTGGCGGCGACGCCAGGCCAGGGTCAGCAGCAGCATGATCGCGCCGGCGCCGACCAGGCCACCGCCGAGCTTCATGGGCGTACCCAGGCTGTCACCGGTGACGGGCAGCGGCTGCTTCTTGTGCAGCACCCGCAGCTCGGCGGTGGCGGTCCGGCCGGACTCCCGGCCGGTGGCGGTGAAGGTCAGCAGACCCGTCACCGACGGCCGGTAGCTCTTGGTGAACCGGCCCTGGGAGTTGGTGCGCGCCGTGAAGCTGAGCGGCGCACTCGCCTGGTACGCCACCGGAGCCATGGCCACGGTGCTGCCGTCGCTGCGGCGGGCCGGCACCTGGCCGGCAGCCGGGGCGGCCAGCGGCGTGACCGACACGGTGATGTCGACGGTCTCGTTCGGACCGAAGTTGGTGCCGGTCAGCACGACCGTCTCGCCGAGGAAGATCGTCGGCCGGTTGACGGTCAGCGACGGGGGTGCGGGCACGTACGGCGGTGGCTGAGGCGTGTCCGTGATCGTCGGCGACGGCTGCGGCTGCGGCTGTGCCGCCCCCGCCGCGGTCGGCACGGCCACCACGGCCAGGCCGACCGTGAGCGCCATGATGATGCGGGATAGCCGCATGATTGGTTCCCTCCTACTGGTCACAGCTTGGTGCGGAATGAACTTGGGTGGTCCAAGGGCTGGCGGTGGGGGTCAGCCACAGCTCGGCCTGCCCGGCGCCGGTCTTGGCGGTCAACAGGGTGACCTCCAGAGCCCGTTCGGCCCCGGGGCTCGCCTCGACGTTGGCCGTGGCGACCTGGCGACGGCGTTCGGTGCCGGTGCCCATTGCGATCTCCGTGCCGTCGAGACGAGCGTCGAGCACGCTCCCGCCCGCCGGGCTGAAGATCGACACCAATGTGCGCATGGTGTACGGGTCTCCGGCCATGCCGAGGCCGAGGACCGACTCGCTGAGTCCGGACTTCGGCGCCGTCGAGCGCAGAGTCACCCGCAGCCGAAGCTCGCGGCGACCGTCGGGTTGGCATTCGCCGACCGTGAGATTCGCCGTCGGCCGCAGGTAGTAGCCGAGCTTCGCGCCGCTGCCGTCGTTGAGGAACACGCCGACCGTCGGCACGGTGTCCTGTTCCGGAAGCGTCCCGGCCAACCGGCTGTCGCCGATTGTCCGCTGTTCCTCCGGTCGGGCACTCCAGAACAATATCCGGCGTTCCGTGATAGCACGGTCAAATGCGGACAACAACACCTTCGGGTTGACATTCTTCTTGAAGAAGGCGTCGAACACCGCGGCTGCGGACGCCGCGAAGAACGTGTCCTGCTGCTTGACGTCCAACCGCTGGTAGGTCTCGTTGAGCAGGGTCTGCACGACCTTCTCGCTGGACAGCGGGACGCCGCCGGGCACCAGCACCGGGCCGGTCGCCTTGAGCAGGTAGGACAGCACGACCGGGTCGACGGCGAGCACACCGTCCACGGTGGTGCCGGTCTTGCGGCGGAACATCTCCCGGTACAGCGCGGCGGCCGTCGGGAAGTGCGGGGTCAGGTTGACGTCGGCGGGATACATGCCGGGCAGGTCGGTCCAGAGTGCCCTGGTCTCGGCGGGAAGCTTCAACGGCGGGTTGAACTGGCCGAGGGAGGCGCTGCTGCCCTGCTTGCCCATCCGGACCGAACCCTTGTCGGCCTCGATCATCGCGTACGCGCCGAACATGCCACCGGTGGCGCGCAGCTCGGCGGGGTTCTGCGAGACGAGCAGGTACCGCCGTGGCCCGTTGGCGCCGAGCAGCGGCGGCAGCAGCCGGGAGCCCTGGTCGGCGGCCGAGGTGAGGCTGGCGAGTCGGTCGATCTCGCCCCGCAGGTCGGTCAGCGCCTGCCGGATCTGGCTGACCAGCCGGTCGGCGGGCACCGCGGCCAGGTCACTGCGGATGCGCTGCACCGAGTCGTCCACCCGGGACAGCTCGCCGGAGACCGCGGTGAGCCGGTCCAGGTCCAACCGGCCCCCGGTGGGCACCAGGCTGGTCAGGTCGGTGCGCAGCAGCGTCGGAAACGCCTGTCGGGCCAGCTCGTCGATGGCCACGGCGATCCGCCCGACCGCGTCGACGTCGTCGCCGGCGATGGGGGTACGTCCAGCGAGCCGCCAACCCGGGTCGGCGGTCGCGGCCCGCGCCGCGCCGGACTGCTCCTGGAGGGCCGCGAGTGTCCGCAGGGCACGATCGCTGTCCCCGCCGACCACCTGCGCGCTCAGCTCCCGTGCCAGTCCGGCGGCGTTGAGCAGGTGAGCCCGCGCCTGCCAGCCGCGGAAGCCGATCCACCCGCCCGTCGCCAGCAGCAGCGAGCCGACCACCAGGGCACCCAGGAGCGCGCGGCGCAGTCGGGCCCGCCGACGGCGCCGGGACCGGCTCCGCCGCCGGCGCGGACGTTCGCTCTCCTCCGTCACACCACACTCCCGTTCCCTGGAATCGGACAGAAGGTCCGATATCCCTGATGTTCTTAGCACGCATCGGCGAAGCTCGTACCGTTATAGCGATTGTTGTCCGTTACGCGAGGTTGCCTCGCGGTTCGGCGGCGGCCTCCGGGACCGGACCTGCCGCCTCGTGCAGCAGCCGCTCCACCCGGTCCACGCCGGCCGGCAACGACATCTCCCGCAGGTACGCCTCCCGGCCCCGGCGACCCATCTCCGCCCGCGCCGGCGGGGGGATCGTCGCGGCCAACCAGAACCGGTCAGCCAGCGCGGCCCAGTCCTCCGGAGGGCAGGAGAGCCCGGCCCGAGCGCGTTCGACCAGCTCGGCGGTGTCCCCGCCGGCCGAGGCCACGACCGGTGCGGCGCAGGAGAGCGCGGCCTGCAACTTGCCGGGCACCATGCCGCGCAGCTCCGGCAGGTCGCGCAGCATGATCAGCTGGTAGTCGGCAGCGGCGTACAGCTCGGGCATGTCGACCGGGGACCGCCGCTCCAGGAAGCGGACGTTCTCGGCGCCCAGCTCGGCGGCGAGCCCCCGCACCCGCCGCTCGTCCGCGCCCGAGCCGACCAGGACCAGTTCCATCGTCCGGTCCAGCGCCGCGGCGGCCCGTACCGCCGTCTCCAAACCCTGCCGGGGGCCGATCGTGCCGGCGTGCATCACCACGCACCGCGCGTCGCGGCGAACCAGCTGGCGGGCCGCCGCGCCCGGCGTCGCCGGGTGGAAGATCCGCTCGTCGGTCCAGTTGAGAACCAGCCGGACCCGGGCCGGGTCAGCGCCAGCGGCGACCACCAGGTCCCGCATGGACGGTGCGGCAACGGCGATCCGCGCGGCCGACCGGAAGATCCGGGCCATCGCGGTGCCCATCCGCGCCGCCCAGCGCCCGTCGCCCGTCTCGTCGGCACCGTCGCGCGCCCAGACGTCCTGAACGTGCAGCACCGCCGGCACCCGCGGCAGCAGCCGGAGCACCCCGGCGGTGGCGAACGTGGTGGCGGGCAGTTGGAAGACGTAGAGCGCGTCCACGTCGCCCAGGTACCGACGTGCGGCCAGCGTCGCGCTGCCGGCGAAGGAGAGGTAGCTGGCCACCCGGACGCCGGTGGACCCGGGGCGACCGGAGTACCGCGGGACCCGCCGCACGGTCAGCCGCCGGCTGTTTGTCTCGTGGTGCCAACGCTGCCGCCAACCGGGGTAGACGTGGCCGCCGGGGTAGTCGGGGAACCCGGTGAGCACCCGGACCTCGTGCCCGCGCGCGGCCAGCTCCTCGGCGAGACTGCCGGGGATGAACGCCGGTTCGGGCGGAAAGTGGTACGACAGGATGCCGATCTTCACGGGGCCACCGCCGTCCACCGCGGATCGGCGTCCGTCGGCGCGGCACCACGGCGGGCGGGCACCCGGCCCGCGTACGATTCCGACAACCCCTCCCTGCGCGGCCACCGGCGTCGACGCACCGCCCTCGCGGTGCGGCCACCCGCGTCCGCACCGACGAGAGGGGTCCCGATGGCCGACCGCGTGCTGTTCGTCTGCCACGCCAACCTGTGCCGATCGCCGATGGCCGAGTACCTGGCGCGCCGGATGCTGGCCGATCGGCCGGTCATCGTGGCCAGTGCCGGCACCGACGCCGTGGACGGGCTGGGCATGCACCCGTACGCCATGGAGATCGCGGTCGAGAGCGGCGCGGACGCGGCGGAGTTCCGCAGCCGGGGGCTGCGGCCCGAGTACCTGGCCGACGCGACGCTGGTGCTGACCGCGACCCGGCGCCAGCGCTCGGTCTGCACGGCGCTGGCGCCGGCCGCCCTGCACCGGACGTTCACCCTGCGCCAGTTCGGCCGGCTGGCCGCCGCGGCCGAACCGCCCGCCGAGGTGGCCGACGACCCGCTGCGGGCGGCGATCGCCGCCGCCGCCCGCGCCCGGGGGCGGCTGCAACCCGCCGCCCCGGACGCGGACGACCTACGGGACCCGATCGGCGGGACCGCCGCCGACTTCCGACGCTGCGCCGAGGAGATCGAACGTTCGCTGCGACCCCTCGCCGCGCTCATCGGGGCAACCGGGTGAGTTCCTGGGTGCGGTCGCTGACGCCGTTGACCCCGGTGCCCTCGCCGTGCCGGGCGGACGTGGCCCGGTCGGTCGGCACCGACGGCGTGGCCGTGTTGGCGACCACCCGGTAGGCCTCGTACTGGTACGCCTCGGCCTTGGCGACCTTGGCCATGTTCAGCACGCAGCCGAGCAGCCGGACCGAGACCGAGTGCAGCGATCGGGCCGCCGCGGCCACCTGGGTCCGCGAGGTGCGGCCCTGCTGGGTCACCAGCAGCGCACCGTCGGCCTGCACGGCCACCACCACGCCGTCGGTCACCGCGAGCAGCGGCGCGGTGTCGATGATCACGATGTCCGCCGACTCGCGCAGGGCCAGCAGCAGGTCCGCCATCGCCTTGGAGCCGAGCAGCTCGCTCGGGTTCGGCGGGGCGGAGCCGCTCGGCAGCACCAGGAGGGACTTGTCCCCCCAGCGCTGGACCACGTCACCGACCTGGACGTCGCCGACCAGCACGTCGGTGAGGCCGACCCCGGCGTCCATGCCCAGGTACTCGTCGACCTTGGGACGCCGCAGGTCCGCGTCGACGAGCAGCACGCGCCAACCCGCCTCGGCCAGCGCGATGGCCAGGTTGCAGGAGAGCGTGGTCTTGCCCTCGCCCTGCAGCGCGCTGGTCACGGCGATGACGCGGGCCGGCTCGTGCACGTCCACGAAACGCAGGTTGGTACGCAGCTTGCGGACGGCCTCGGCGCGCGCCGAGGTCGCGGCGTCGCCGATGATCAGCGGCGCGGAGCGGGCGTTGCTCTCGAACGGGATCTCACCGAGCAGCGGGCTGCCGGTGGCCCTCTGCAGTCCGGCGGCGTCGCGCAGCCGGACGTCGGCCACGCCACGCAGGATCGCCAGGCCGACGCCGAGCACCAGGCCGATCAGGCCGCCGAGAGTGAGGTTCTGCACCGGCCGTGGTGAGACGGGGCTGGCGCTGACCCGCGGGCCGCTGACCACCTCGATCTTGATCGGTGCCTTGCCCTCGGGCGGTGTCTCGACCTTCTGCACGAGCTCGACGAACTTCGCGGCGAGGGTCTCCGTCACCCGCAACGCGCGGGTCTGGTCGGTGTCGGTGACCGACGCGCGCAGCAGGACGGTGCCCGCCTCGGTGGAGGTGCTCACCCGCCGCTGCACCTCGTCGGCGGTGAGCCCGACCGGGTTCTCCGCCACCACGCTCTGCGCGAGGCGGTCGCTGTTGAGCAGATCGGCGTACGACTTGACGCGCTGCTGAAGGAAGAGCCCACCCTGATAGGCGTCGGTGACGCCCTGGTTGGGGGTGGTGACGAAGAACGTCACCGAGGCGACGTACCGGGGTTGGGCCCGTACGGTCAGGAACGCCGAGACGCCCAGGGCCACCATGACGGTGACCAGGGCGACCCACCAGTGCCGACGCACGTGGCGCATGTGGCGGAGCAGGTCCATCAGGAGCGCCTCCGTGCCGGTCCGGTTACGCCAAAGAACTTCACGAAAACCCCCAAGGTCGTCTGTAAACTCGTGAAACCATTAAACCGGCTCATACGGCTTATGTCCGGAGTTATGTGTTTTCGGCGGCGACGAGTGGCGCGCCCCAATGACCAACCCGACAAACGTCCATTCGGCAGCGGTGACATCGGGGAAAAGTCGACGGCTGATCGGGCGGCGTTCGACCGCCCCTGCGGTCGCCGCGACAGCCGGGCCCGGATAGGGTCGGCAACGGTGTGCCGGGAAGTCTGGTCGGCGAGTGGATTCCTGCCGTCCCGACAACCCGAGGTGAGCGCCACCGATGACCGACCGCACCCCGCCCCCCGACCGGTCCCGGCCGACGGTCCGGCTCTTCACTCGATCGTCCTGGCCCGAGGCCCGCCACCTGGCCGACGTGCTGCGTACCGAGACAGTCGGTGGCGCCCTGCTGCTGCTCGGGGCCGCGCTGGCACTGATCTGGGCGAACTCCCCGTGGGTCGACTCGTACACCCGGCTCGGCGAGTGGGTGCCCTGGCCCGGCGGCGCGCGCTGGCACCTCGACCTGGATGTCGCCACCTGGGCCGCGGACGGCCTGCTGGCCGTCTTCTTCTTCGTGGTGGGGCTGGAACTCAAGCGGGAGTTCGTCGCCGGGGAACTACGTGACCCGCGGCGCGCAGCGCTGCCGGTCGTCGCCGCCCTCGGCGGCATGCTGATGCCCGCGCTGATCTACGTGGCGGTCGTGGTGACGGCGGGCGGGGAAGGGCTGCGCGGCTGGGCGATCCCCACCGCCACCGACATCGCCTTCGCCCTCGCGGTGCTCGCGGTGGTCAGCTCGCACCTGCCCCAGGGCCTGCGCGCCTTCCTGCTCACCCTCGCCGTGGTCGACGACCTGTTCGCGATCACCATCATCGCGGTCTTCTACACCGCCGACTTCCACCCCGTGCCGCTGCTCGCCGCGCTGGCGCCGATCGGGCTCTTCGCCCTGCTGGTCCAGCGCGGGCGTACCTGGTGGTGGGCCCTGATCCCGCTCGCGGTCGCCGCCTGGGCCCTCGTGCACGCCTCCGGCGTGCACGCGACGGTGGCGGGTGTCCTGCTCGGCTTCACCGTGCCGGTCCTGGCCGGCCGCCGCCGGGCCGGCGCCCCGGCGACCGACGACCGGCCGCCCAACGGCAACGGCGGCGGGCTCGCCGAGCACCTCGAGCACCGTTGGAGGCCGGTGTCGGCCGGGTTCGCGGTGCCGGTCTTCGCGCTGTTCGCGGCCGGGGTCACGCTGCGCGGCACCGACCTGGGCGCCCTGGTGACCGACCCCGTGGTGATCGCCATCGTTGCCGCCCTGGTGTTCGGCAAGAGCATCGGCATCTTCGGATCGACCTACCTGCTGGCCCGGTTCACCCGCGCCCAACTGGACGAGGACATCGGCTGGGCCGATCTGCTCGGAATCGCACTGCTGGCCGGCGTCGGTTTCACCGTGTCACTGCTGATCGGTGACCTGGCGTTCGGCGCCGGGAGCACGGCCGACGACCGGGTCAAGGCCGCCGTGCTCGCCGGCTCGGTGATCTCCGCCGGGCTGGCCGCCACCGTGCTCGCCCGCCGCAACGCCGTGTACCGCCGGGTGGCGGAGCGGGAGCTGCTGGACGCCGACGGCGACGGCGTGCCCGACGTCTACCAGCGGAAAGCCGACGGCTGACCTCCGCCGGCCGGTCAGCGGCCCCGTTCGGCGGGCCGGCGCTCCTCGGTCTCCTCGGACAGCGCCTCGGCCGCCGGCTCGGTGAGGTCGTCACCGGGCACCGCCACCTCCTCGGCCAGGTCCTGCTCGTCGGGCTTCCCGCCGGGCTGCGGCTCAGGAGCGGTGGCACCGCCGGCGAAGCCGTACTCGTTCGGTTCGTCGTGCCTGCTCATGTGGTCGTCCTCCCGCTCGCGCCGGTTTCGCCTCGTACCGACAACGGTAGGTGGTGATCGTCCCCGGCGCAGGGCGGCGGGGATTGTCGGCGTGACCACGACGGCGCGGCGCCCAGCGCCGCCCAGAGAAGCTGCCGCAGCGCGATGATCGCCGCAGCGCCGGCCAGCCCGTTCCAGCCCGGATCGCCGACGAGCCGGAGCAGACCGGCAGCGATCAGCAGGTCCAACAGCACCCGGATGGCGGTACGGCCTCCCCCGGTGCTCAGCACGGTGACCACACCGACGACGAGGGCCAGCGCGGTCACCGCGGTCACCAGCGCGCCGATCACGTCCGCTGCTCCCCCTCGACGACCTGCCGCTGCTCCTGACGGATCTCCCGGCCCAGGAAGTAGTTCAGCGCCGTCCGGATGGTGGCGATCGCGGCCAACTGGCCGATCTGGTCGAACGACGGGGACACCGCGGTTCGCAGGACGTCGGCCGCCAGCTGGAACTCCAGGCCGAGGGTCAGGAACCGGCCGAGGGAGAGCCGGATCGGGGTGAAGACCGCGGCGGTGCGGTGTCGCAGCCCCTCGACCACGAACCGCACCGCCGCCCAGACCGCGCCGACGAAGATGACCAGGGCACCGGCGACCTCCACCACGGCGACCAGCACCTCGTCACCCTGGCGCAGCAGTTCGGCCGCCTCCACCCGGAGCCGTTACCCGCCACCGACGCGGGTAGTCGGCGATCAGGTCAGCTCGCTCACCGCCTCCAGGATCAACCAGAGCCCGGAGATGGCGAACAGCACCGCCGCGCCGTACCTGATGGTCTTCTCCGGCAGCCGGCGGCCGAGCAGCCGGCCGACCAGGATGGCCAACGCGTCCGCGGCCACCATGCCGACCGTGGAGCCGAGCCAGGTGCCGAACCAGCCGTACTTGGTGGCCAGGGTGATCGTGGCGAGCATCGTCTTGTCGCCCAGCTCCGCCAGGAAGAACGCCACCGACACCGCGACGATCGCCGTCTTGCTGGTCTTCTCGGCCTTGCGCTTCTCCTCCTCGGTGAGCGTGTCACCGCGCAGGGTCCACGCGCCGAAGCCCAGGAACGCCAGGCCGGCCACCAGGGAGATCCAGTCGGTGGGCAGCACCGCGCCGAGACCCGTGCCGATGGCGACCGACGCCAGATGCACCACCGCCGTGGCGACGGTGATGCCGATCAGCACCGGCATCGTCCGGAACCGGGTGGCGAAGGTCAGCGCCATCAGCTGACTCTTGTCCCCCAGCTCCGCGACGAAGATGACGCCGAAGCTGACGACCAGCGCGGCGAAGAATCCCTCCATGACGTCCTTCCCGTTCTCACGCCGGGAGGAGGGAAAGAGGCGCCCTCGACCCGGCTACACAGCCTGAGTCGAAGGTCTCGCCCGCCCCGGAGACCGGGGCCGCGTGGCCGGGTGCGGAACGCACCAGTATGTCGACCACGACATTGGGGGCTACTCCCCTTCGCGCGACCAGCCTAACCGATCATCGGTCGGGCCGGCCGGGACGGGTGAACAGGCTCACCGGGCCTGGGCCAGCGTGACGCCGAACAGCCCGTCCGGATCGGTCCAGAACTCCGTCGCTGTGAAGCCCGCCGTCGCCAACTCGGCGGCGACCCCCGCCGGGCGGAACTTCGCCGACACCTCGGTGCGCAGGTCCTCCCCCGCGGCGAACTCGACGGTCAGGTCCAGCACCCGCACCCGCATCGGCCGGGTCGCCCGCAGCCGCATCTCGATCCACTCGTGGGCCGGGTCCCAGAGGGCGACATGGTCGAACGCCTCCGGGTCGAAGTCGGCGCCCAACTCCCGGTTGATCACGTGCAGCACGTTGCGGTTGAACTCCGCCGTCACCCCGGCCGCGTCGTCGTACGCCGGCACGATCACCGACGGGTCCTTCACCAGGTCGGTGCCGAGCAGCAGCCAGTCGTTGACCTCCAGCGCGGCGCGCATCTCGGCCAGGAAGCCGGCCCGCTCGGCGGGCAGGAGATTGCCGATGGTGCCGCCGAGGAACACCACCAGCCGGCGACCGCCGGTCGGCAGCCGGTCCAACTGGCGGGTGAAGTCCCCGACGATGCCGCGGACGCGCAGCCCCGGATAGTCGGCGGCGATCTCCGCCGTGGAGCCCAGCAGCGCGCTGACCGACACGTCCAGCGGAACGAAGGTGCCCAACCCGCCCTGACGGGTGAAGGCGTCCAGCAGCAGACGTGTCTTCTCCGACGAGCCGGAGCCCAGCTCGATCAGGGTCTTGGCCCTGGTCAGCGCCGCGACGTCGGGCGCGTGCTCGGCCAGCACGGCCCGCTCCGCCCGGGTCGGGTAGTACTCGGGCAACCGGGTGATCGCCTCGAACAGCTCGCTGCCCCGGGCGTCGTAGAACCACTTCGGTGGGAGCCACTTCTGCTCCGCGCTCAGCCCGGCCCGAACGTCCTGGCGCAGACCCCGCTCCAGGTCGCGCTCCTCGAGGTAGATCTCCAGCGGCTCCGCCGTCATCGGTGTTCCTCTCTGCTCGATCAACCGTTGCGTGCCCGACCGGTGCGGCTCACCGCGTCGGCAGCGGGCTCACCCGCACCTCGCCCGCGGTGGCGGTGACCACGTGCCCCTCCGGCACCGGCCGCCACCCGGGGTCGTCGTCGTGCGGCTCCGAGACGAGCAGCACGCTGCCCGCCGCCGCGCGCACCGACAGCGCGTGCCCCGCCACGCTGGCGACCATCCGGTGCCCGTCGGTGAGCAGCAGGTTGAGCCGTGACCCCGGGGCCGCCGCGGCGACGTCCGCCACCGTCTGAGCGACCGCCTCGGCCGGATCGGCGCCCGCGCGCAGCCGCTGCCGGACCAGCGCCCAGAGCAGCGCCGAGTCGGTGGCCGCGTCCAGGGTGAGCAGGTCGCGCACCGGCAGCCCGGCCGCGAGCGGCACCACGCTGTCCGGCCAGCCGCGCACCACCCCGTTGTGGCTGAACAGCCACCGTCCCTCGGCGAACGGCGCGGCAGCGCCGTCGAGCACCGCCATCCCGACGGTGGCCGAGCGGACCGCGGCGAGCACCGCGCCGGCGCGGGTCACCGCCGCGAGCTGGGCGATGGTCGGGTCGCTCCAGATCGGCTGCGCCCGCCGGTAGCGCACCGGCTCCCCGTCACCCGGATACCAGCCGACGCCGAACCCGTCGGCGTTGATCGTGCCGCCGCCGCGCATGTCGCGGGGCGCCCAGGACTGCCGCAGCAGCGAGTACGGGGGGTCGAACAGCAGCTCGGCCAGCGTGACCGGCGGCCCCAGGTAGGCCAGGTGACGACACATCAGCGGACCCCGCCCGCCGACCCGCCGGGGCTCACCGGTGCGACTCGTCCGGGCGGGCGTCGCGGGCGCAGCGGAAACCGCTGAAGATCTGCCGTCGGATCGGATAGTCCCAGTTGCGGAACGTGCCCCGGCAGGCCGACCGGTCCGTGCCGAACGAGCCACCGCGCAGCACCCGGTAGTCGTCGCCGAAGAAGACCTCCGAGTATTCCCGGTAGGGGAACGCCGCGAAGCCCGGATGCCCGCCGAAGGTGGTCGAGGTCCATTCCCAGACGTCGCCGATGAGCTGGTGCACGCCCAGCGGTGAGACACCGGCCGGGTACGCCCCCACCGGGGCGGGCCGCAGGTGACGTTGGTCGAGGTTGGCGTGCACGTCGGTCGGGTCGTCGTCGCCCCACGGGTAGCGGCGGGACCGCCCCGTCGCCGGGTCCCAGCGGGCGGCCTTCTCCCACTCCGCCTCGGTCGGCAGCCGCCTGCCCGCCCACGCCGCGTACGCCTGCGCCTCGTACCAGCACACGTGCACCACCGGCTCGTCGGCGCGCACCCGATCCCACCGGCCGAACCGCCGGTAAACCCAGCCGTCGCCGTCACGGCGCCAGTGCATCGGCGCGCTGAGCTGCTCCTGGACCCGGTGCGCCCAACCCGCGGCGCTCCACCAGCGGGGCTCGGAGTAACCGCCGTCGGCGATGAAGGCCTCGTACTGCCCGTTGGTGACCGGGGCGGCGTCGATGACGTACGCGGGCAGGTCGACGCGGTGCGCGGGGCGCTCGTTGTCCAGCGCCCACGGGTCGGTGTCGGTGCCCATCGTGAACGGGCCGGCAGGCACGAGAACCTCCCCACCGACCGGGGCGGGCGGCTCCGGCGGAGGCGGGGCGTGCAGCACCGCCGGCCCGGAGCGCAGCTGGTGGGTGGCGAGCATCGTCTCGTCGTGCTGCTGTTCGTGCTGGACGATCATGCCGAAGGCGAACCCGTCGGCGACCAGCGGCCGCTCGGTGAAGGTCATCGCGTCGAGCAGGTCGTGCACCTTGTCCCGCACGGTGCCCAGGTAGGCGCGCGCCTCGGCGGGTGCCAGCAGGGGCAACGCGGGGCGGTCCCGTCGCGGCTGCTTGAACGCGTCGTACAGCTCGTCGATGTCGCACCGGACCGGCTCGCGGCCCCCGACGTCGCGGACCAGCCAGAGCTCCTCCTGATTGCCGACGTGCGCCAAGTCCCAGACCAGCGGCGACATCAGCGGCGAGTGCTGGCGCATCAGGTCGGCGTCGTCGACCACCTCGGTCAGCAGCGCCGTGCGGGACCGGGCCCGCGCCAGCTCCGCCGCGATCCTGCCGCGCAACTGCTCCCCGTCGACGTGCTCCGTCGTGCTCGCGGTCATCGGTCGCCCCTCTCCGCGGCGGTCAGCCGCCGCCGTACGCCTCGCTGGATCTCGTCGTGGATGCCGGCCGGCAGCTCCAGCCGGGGCAGGGTGGTCAGGGCCAGATCGAGCAGTGCCGCCGCGGCGGCGGCCAGCGCCGGGTCGGCCAGGCCGTGCCGGGCGGCGCTCGACCAGCGGTGTGCCACCGGCGCGGCGATGGCGTACGCCGTGCGCACGGTGCCCGGGTCGGCGAACAGGGCGGTCAGCACCGCCAGCGGAAGGCGCCAGGCGCGGCCGGGCTGGGCGTCCAGGTAGCGCAGCTCCAGGTAACCGCGCGGTCGCACCGGCGGAAAGAGGGTGCTGACGTGGTAGTCGAGGTCGTCGGTGGTGGGCGGGCGGGGCAGCGCGCCGTCAAGCCAGTCGGCGAAGGTGACGCCGGGCGGCGCGGTCCAGTCCGGGCCGTGTCGACGCAGGCAGAGCAGCGGCGCGCCGAGCACGTACCGGATCCAGGCGGCGGTCGGGTCCTCGTTGGGGCGGCCGGCCGCCCAGACCGGTCGGGTGCGGGCCGGGTCGATGGCCAGCCAGGCGGCCATCCGGGCGGAGGCCCAGCCGGTGCGCCGCCCGGCGTGCCGGGTGGCGGAGGCGAACGTGGCCAGCAGTGGCGGGCCGACCGCGTGGGCTGCGGCCCACCGCGCCGCCACCTGGTCCGGCTCGCCGGCGTCGAGGCACACCTGCAGGCCGGCGGTGCTGTACATCATCGTCCGGCCGGCCGGACCACGCCGGTCGAAGGCGCCGCGCATCGCGCGGTAGCGGGGGGTGTCCACCACGGGACGTGGCCGGCGGTGCGGGTCGATGCCGCTGCGACCGAGGATCAGCCCACCGGCGGCCAGCAGGTCGGTGACCTGGGCGATGTCGGCCTCGGTGGCCTGGATCAACGCGGCGACCGAGGGGCCCGGCGGGGTGGAGATCTCCAACTGGCCGCCCGGCTCCACCGTCACCGTGCCGCCGTGTCGCAGCGGCTCGGCCGGGCTCGTGGCGTCCAGCGTGACGGGGCTGTGTCGCCCCAGCGCCGCCCGCAGCCTCGCCGGGTCGACCGGGCGGGCGGGATCGGCGACGTCGTGCACGGTCCATTCCAGTTCGACGCCCGTGCGGGTGGGTGGGCCGGTCTTGAAGCAGATCCGGGCGAGGTGCCTGCCTGCGGCGGCGGACTCTCGCAGAATGGCGCTGCGGTCCAACTCGGGTGACGTCACCACCGGTCGGGGCCCCCTCTCCGTGCGCCGGCTCCGGAACACTGTGCCACCGTAAACCCACCCACCGACACCGTCGGGGGCGTCGACGGCGCCACCAATCCCTGTCTAACAGACGAATTTCCCGGCGCAGGGCAGAACGAACGGCGCCCGCGGCCGGGCGCTCAGTCCTGGGCGGGCCGGCCCGTCGGGGAGGGCTTGACCTTCGCCGACCTGCTCCGCGTCGCCTCAGGCACCAGCCGCTGGCAGTACGCCTCCACCTCGGCGGTGCCGCCGGCGGCGGTCACCAGCTCCTCGAAGGCCGGGGTTTTCAGCGCCTTCTCCCGCTGTTCGGGCTTCTTGGCAAGCCAGGCGTGGCACAGCCCACGCAGCTGGCCGGCGGGCGGCACCTCGGCGGGCGGTGCGGCGGTGGTGGTCAACGGGGTGCGGGGAGCGGACGGCGTTGCGGACGGCGTCGACCGGTCAGGCGGCGCGGTGCGGTCGTCGGACGGGGTCGCCCGGACGTCGCTGGGCGTGGACGACGGGCTGCTCGGCGCCGACGGCGGCGGCTCCGGCGGCCGGTCAAGGCTGACCGCGGCGAAGGCGGCGCCGGCCGTGGCGGTCGCCGCGAGGGCACCGATCCAGGCGACCGCGCCGGTGGTCACCCGGCGGCGGTGCGGCCGGCGGGCCGCAGTGGGTGCCGGGTCGGCCCGGGCAGCCCGGAACGCGGCCAGGGCGGCCTCCTCGCCGGCCAGCTCACCAGGACGGGTCGGGCCGGCGGCCTCGGCGAGCAGCCGGGCCACCGGGTCGGCGGACGTGGTGGCGTGGGCCTGGGCCGAGGTGGCGTCCGACTCGGCGCGGCTCGCGTCGAGCAGTCGTTCGGTCTCGGCACGGTCGGCCCGCCGGTCCCGCCGGTACGGGTTCATCCGGAATCCCCTCACGTCAGCCGTCCGCCGGCTCGGCGTGCGACGTCGGCCGGGATCGACCGGTGCGCGGACGGGGCGGCGGCGTCGCCTCGACACCGACCGGCGGGGCCACGCCCTCCTCATCAGGGGCCGGCGTCGCGACCAGGCCCTGCCGTTCCAGTAGTGCGGCGAGCCGCCGCAGGCCCCGGTGGGCGGCGGTCCGGACGGCACCGGCACGGCGGCCCAGAACCCGCCCGGCGGACTCGGCGTCCAGGCCGATCACAGCCCGCAGGAGAACCGCCTCGGCCTCCCGCGGAGGAAGGGTGGCGATCAGCGCCAGGGCCATCTCGGTGCCGATCGTCTCGCCGGCCCGCTCGGCGGTGTCGGTGTCGCCGGCCAGCTCGGTGAGGGCCTGCACCGGAACCGGCAGTGCCGGCCGGCGACGCAGCCGGCGCAGGTGGTCCATGGCCCGGTTGCGGGCGATGGTCACGGTCCAGGCGCGGAACTCACCGCCGGTGAAGCTGGGCAGGTCGCGGGACACCTGCAGCCAGGTCTCCGATGCGACATCCTCGGCGTCCGGGCCGACCAGCGCGGTCAGGTAGCGCAGCAGACCCGGCTGGAGGCTGCGGTAGAGGAAGCGGAACGCGTCCTCGTCTCCGGCCTGCGCCGCGGTGACCGCCTCCGACAGCTCGCCGGTCATCTGCCGACCACGGATCGTCCGGGACGTCCCGGCCCGATCCGCTGCGCCGGGGCATTCCGCGCGGCTCGGACCGTCGGCCCGACCAGCTCCCGCACCGCACCGCCCTTCGCCGTTTCCGATCTCTCCCGTGCCCGCGCCGAGATGGCCGGGGGCGGGTCGTCTGGACCAGCGCCATGATGGTCGATTCTCGACGTGCTGCCCCGGGCGGGGCCTGAGCCGGGCTAACGCTAGGAGGGACCAACCGGGGCGACAAGTCGGCACGGTGTCACGGAAGAGTGACAATTATCAACCCGGAGGGGCGGCGCGTCGCCGTAACGTGCGGCGCCCTCCGGACGCTGCACGCACCGGAGGGCCGTCGACCACCATCGACGGGCAGGCGTGGATCGACATGTGTCGGCTTTTGTCACTGCGCGTCGTCACCTCGTCACACAGAGACCGGGTCCACACAGGTCAGACCGGATGGACCGCCGGGTACGACGGTCCGGCCGAGCAGCCGCAGCGCGCCGTCGCGCGCCGCTCTGGGTACGGTAATGCTGTGTTGTCATCGGAGGTCGTGCTCAGCGGTCGATACCGCCTGGACGAACGTGTCGCCACCGGCGGCATGGGTGACGTCTGGCGTGGCACCGACCTGATCCTCGGCCGGCAGGTCGCGGTCAAGGTCCTGCTGCCGGCGCTGGTCTCCGACCCCGACTTCATCGCCCGGTTCCGGGCCGAGGCCCGGATCATGGCGGCCCTGCGGCACCCGGGCATCGTGCAGGTCTACGACTGCGGTGAGGACGACCTGCCCGACGGCGGCCGAGCCGACTACCTGGTCATGGAGTTCGTCGAGGGCGAGCCGCTGTCGAAGCGGATCGAGGCGTCCGGTCGGCTCGACGTGGCCGAGACGATGTCGATCGTGGCCCAGGCCGCCCAGGCGCTGAACGCCGCCCACCGTGGCGGCATCGTGCACCGCGACGTCAAGCCCAGCAACCTGCTGGTGCAGGAGGACGGCACGGTCGTCCTGGTCGACTTCGGGGTGGCCCGCTCCACCAACGTGACCAGCATCACCAGCACCAACGCGGTGCCGGGCACCGCGCTCTACATGGCACCCGAGCAGGCCGCCGGCCGGCCGGTCAGCGGCGCCACCGACATCTACGCGCTCGGCGCCGTCGCCTACTGCTGCCTGACCGGTGGTCCGCCGTTCACCGGCGACAACCCGCTCCAGGTCGCCGTCCGGCACCTGGACGACGAGCCGCCCGAGCTGCCGCACGAGATCCCGGAGGCCGTGCGCGCACTGGTGTCCCGTTCGCTGGCCAAGGACCCACTCGAGCGGTTCACCAGCGGCGCGGCGATGGCCGAGGCCGCCCGGACAGCGGTGACCGGCGGGGAACCGCCGACCGCTCTGGCGTCGTCGGTCCCCCTGCGCGACGGCGGGCCGGGCACGCGCACGGACGTGCCGGTCGGCGCGGCGGTGGCGGGCACGGGAGCTGGCCGTCAGCGACGACGCGGCCCACTGGTCGGCGCCGGAGCGGTTGTGCTGGTCGCGCTGGTCGGCCTGGCCGCGGCGCTGGGTGCGGCACGGAACACCGGCGACTCCCCGGCCGTCAAGCTGCCGACCAGCTCACCGACCGTGGCGCCGACCGGTCAGGTCGACCTGCCGGCGGCCAACGAGCAGGTCACGGTGGATCCGGCCCGACCGAACCGACCGCCGGCCCTGCAGAACACCCCGTCGGCCTCGACCAGCGCGTCGCCGACCGCACAGCCCAGCGAGACCGCGAGCCCGCCGTCGCCGACGACAAGCGCCACGACCTCGCCGCCGCCGACCACCACCCCGTCGGACTCGCCGTCGGACCCGCCGTCCGACCCGCCGCCCACCACCACCAGCCCGCCGGCCGACCCGGGAGGGCCGCCGGGCAGTTGAGCTGTCCCGGCGGTGGGTCCGCAACCCCACCAGCACCGATATCACCAAAACGGACTTACGTCGCCGAAGACCCCTCTAGGCTCCTCAGCAGGTCATTTCCACCATCTGCCGCGGGAGCCCGGGTGAGTGCTGAGAAGCTGGTCGTGATCGGCCAGGGGTACGTCGGACTGCCGCTGGCCATGCGTGCCGTCGAGGCGGGCCTGGACGTGGTGGGCCTCGATGTCGACGCCGACCGGGTGAAGCGGCTCGCGTCCGGCGAGTCGTTCGTCGAGGACATCCCGACCGACCGGCTGGGTCGGGCGCTGGGCAGTGGGCGGTACCACCCCAGCACCGAGTACACC
The DNA here is from genome assembly GCF_052601155.1 of Micromonospora yongxingensis. Taxonomy (NCBI): domain Bacteria; kingdom Bacillati; phylum Actinomycetota; class Actinomycetes; order Micromonosporales; family Micromonosporaceae; genus Micromonospora; species Micromonospora yongxingensis. The sequence goes on along the minus strand of NZ_JBQXEO010000008.1, from coordinate 228,603 downwards.
GACGCCGAGGGCTTCGACATCTGCGTCATCACCGTGCCCACCCCGCTGCGCGACGGGACCCCGGATCTGAGCTTCGTCGAGCAGGCCGGCATCGGCATCGGCCCGTACGTGCGGCCGGGCAGCACGGTGATCCTCGAGTCCACCACCTACCCGGGCACCACACAGGAGCTGCTGCGCCCGCTGCTGGAGTCGGCCAGCGGGCTGCAGAGCCCCGGCGACTTCCACCTCGGCTACAGCCCGGAGCGGATCGACCCGGGCAACCCGACCTGGCGGCTGGAGAACACCCCGAAGGTGGTCTCGGGCGTGGATCCGGCGTCGCTGGCCCGTGTGGACGGGTTCTACCGGCGTCTCGTGGAGCGCACCGTACCGGTCGACTCCACCGAGGTCGCCGAGCTGACCAAGCTGATCGAGAACACCTTCCGTCAGGTCAACATCGCGCTGATCAACGAGTTGACCATGCTCTCGCACCACCTGGACATCGACGTCTGGCAGGCGATCGACGCGGCCGAGACCAAGCCGTTCGGCTTCATGCCGTTCCGGCCCGGCCCCGGCGTCGGCGGGCACTGCCTGCCCATCGACCCGTGCTACCTGTCCTGGCAGGTGAAGCGCCGCCTGGGCCGGCAGTTCCGGTTCATCGAGCTGGCCAACGACGTCAACCACGAGATGCCCGAGCACGTCGCACAGCGGATCATGGCGGGGCTGAACAGGACCGGCCGGGCGGTCAGCGGTGCCCGGCTGCTGCTGCTCGGGTTGGCGTACAAGAAGAACACCGGTGACATGCGGGACTCCCCCGCGGTCGACGTGGCCCGCCGGTTGCAGGCCCTCGGCGCCCAGGTCCACGCGGTCGAGCCGTACGCCGAGGCGCACCACATCCCCGCCGGGGTGACCATCGTCGACCTGACCGAGCGGGAGGTGCGGGCCGCCGACGCGGTGGTCGTGGTCACCGACCACGACAGTTTCGACTACGACCTGGTCGTCCGGCACGCCGACTATGTCTTCGACACCCGCAACCGCTGCTCCGGCCCGCTGGTCGAGCGTCTGTAGACCCGGCACCGCTGGCCGGTCCCGCCGCCGGGGAAGACGGCGGGGCCGGCCGGCGGATGTCCGTCCGCGCCGCTGCGGTCACTGGTCGCCGAGCGCCTCGACGACCGGCCGGGACAGTGCGCGGCGGGCCGGCAGCACCGAGGCGGCCAGGGCGGCCAGCGCCGCCACACCGAGGATCAGCCCGAGCTGACCGAGCGGCAGCACCACGTGGAAGTCACCGCCGAGGCGGGCCAGTACGGCCATCCCCGCGGCGCTCACCCCGGTGCCCAGCCCGACCCCGAGCACCGCGCCGACCAGTGCCATCAGCACCGCCTCCACGGCGAGCATGACCCGCATCCGACCCCGGGTCAGCCCGACCGCCCGCAGCACCGCGTTCTCCCGGGTGCGTTCCACCACCGAGAGACTCAGCGTGTTCGCCACCCCGACCAGGGCGATCACCACGGCCAGACCGAGCAGCGCGGTGACGAAGGCGAGCAGCATGTCCACCGTGCTGGTGAGCATCTTCTTGTACGCGCCCTGGTCCAGCAGGTTGACCGTCGGGTACCGGCCCACCACCTCCTCGACCGCGGTGCGGGCCCGCTCCGCGCTCACCCCGGCGGCGGGATCGACCTCGGCGAGGTGACCCCGCTGGGCGGGAAAGAGCGCGGCGAAGTCCGCGTCGGCCATGTCGATGACGTGGCCGGCCGGCACGCTGCTCGCGACCACGGCGGCTGCGTCGTCGGCGACCACCGCCGCCACCCGGAACGGCCGCCCGGCGACGGCGACCGGCGAGCCGACCTGCCAGCCGCGTGCCTGCGCCAACTCCCGGTGCACCAGCACCTGCCCCGGCCCGAGCCGGTCGACGTCACCGGCCAGCACAGCGGTCAGCGTCCGGCCGACAAGCGCCGGATGGGCGGCCCGGATCTCGATGTCGGCGGTGACGGTGCTGCGCTGCTCGTGCACGACCCCCAGTTCGGGGCGGGCGGCCAGTTCACCGGCGAGCGGGGCGGGCAGGTCCTGACCGATTCCGGTGACCACGAAGTCGGTCCCCACCTCGGCGTCCACGCTGCGCTCGATGCCGTCCTTGGTGCTGCGGGCGCCGACCACGAACGCCGACACCAGCCCGATTCCGATCACCAGGGCGGTGGCGGTCGCCGCGATCCGGCGTGGGTTGCGCACCGCGTTGGCCACCGCCAGCGTGGCGGTCGCCCCGACCAGGCGACCGGCCGGCCAGCCGAGGGCACGAACCAGCGCCGGGACGAGCACCGGGCCGAACAGCACGATCCCGAAGAAGGCCAGCACCCCGCCGATGGCCACCAACAGCACCTGACCGGCGCTGCCGGCACCGAGCAGCGCGGTGACGCCGGCGGCCAGCACCACCGCGCCGAAAGCCAGCCGGAGCCGGCCGGCGCCCCGGCTGGGCTGCACCGCGGCGTCGGTGAGCGCGGCCACCGGGGCGACCCGGGTGCCCCGCCAGGCCGGCAGCAGGGCGGCGCCGACGGTGAGTACGGTGCCGAGCAGCAGGCTGGTCAGGACGGTCGACCCGTGCACGGTCAGCCCGCCGGAGACGGGCACGTCCAGCCGGGACATCAGCAGCCGCAGTCCGCCGGCGAGGGCCACTCCGAGCAGCACACCGAGCGCGGAGGCCACCATCCCGATCACCGCCGACTCCAGGAGCGTGGCCCGGAAGACCTGCCCCCGGGTGGCACCCACCAGCCGCAGCAGCGCGGTCCGGCGGGTGCGCTGTGCCAGCACGATCGCGAAGGTGTTGGCGATCACGAAGCCGGCCACGACAACCGCGACGCCCACGAAGATCAGCAGCAGCATGGTGAACTGGTTCAGGTCGCGGACCGCGTCCTCGACGGCCTCGTCGAGGATCTGCTGTCGGCCCTTGACGGTGGCGCCGGCGCCGGCGACGCCGCGTACCCGGTCGGCCACCGCCGCTGCGGAGGTGCCCGGCTCGGCCGCCACCATGATGCGGCCGTACCCGCGCTCACCGGTGACCGCGAGCGCGTCCGGCCCTACCAGGCCGATGAAGGGACCACCGACGTCGCGTGCGCTGCCGGCCACGTCGACGGTGCCGACCAGGGTGTACGGGCGGGCCTCGCCCCCACTGCCGCCGATCCGAACCGGCTCGCCGAGGGCGAAGCCCTCCTCGGCCACCGTCGGCGCGTCGAGCACCACCTCGCCGGTGCGGTCGGGCAGCCGGCCGGCGACCACGTCGTACGAGCGCAGGGCCTCTTCGGTGGGGATGGCGGCGAGCACGGTGAAGCCGAGCACCGGCCGGCCGTCGGAGCCGACGATGCCAGCGGTGTTGGTCAGCTCCCCGGCTGCGGCGGCCACCCCGTCGACGGCCCGGACCCGGTCGACGAGGCTCGCGGGCAGCGGCTGGTCGCCGGTCGCGTAGACGGCCAGGTCGGTGTGCCGGTCGAAGGCGCCGGCCCGGTCGTACGCGCCGGCACGCATCCCGTCAACGAAGATGAGCGTGCCGGCGATGAACGCGACACCGAGGACGACGGCCAGCGCGGACAGCAGCATGCGCAGCGCCTCGGCGCGCAGCGAGCGCAGGGTCAGACGGATCATCCCGGTCACCGCCCCCGCGCCGGCGTGGAAGCGGTGGGCACGCCCCGGCCGGCGGTGACCGGAGGATGCCCAGCCGACGCGGGCGGACGGGTCGCGTCGAGGTGCGCGAGGGTGTCCAGCACCTGCTCGGCGGTGGGCGCGGCGAGGTCGCCCACCAGCCGACCGTCGGCCAGGAAGACCGCCCGGTCGGCGTACGCGGCGGCGACCGGGTCGTGAGTCACCATGATCACTGTCTGGCCGAGGGTGTCCACGGCCTCGCGGAGCAGCCGCAGCACCTCCGCACCGGAGCGGGAGTCCAGGTTGCCGGTCGGTTCGTCCGCGAAGATCACCCATGGCCGGGTGATGAGAGCGCGGGCCACCGCCACCCGCTGCTGCTGACCCCCGGACAGCTCGGCGGGTCGGTGCCGCAACCGGTCGCCCAACCCCACCGCCGCCACGACCTGCCGCAGCCAGACCGGGTCGGGTCGCCGCCCGGCGATGGCCAGCGGCAGCACGATGTTCTCCTCGGCGGTCAACGCCGGCAGCAGGTTGAACTTCTGGAAGACGAAGCCGACCCGGTCGCGCCGCAGCAGGGTGAGCCTCCGGTCGTCGAGCCGGCCGAGTTCGGCCGTACCGATGCCGACCTCGCCGGCGGTCGGCCGGTCCAGACCGGCCAGGCAGTGCATCAGCGTCGACTTGCCGGAGCCGGACGGGCCCATGATGGCGGTGAACCGGCCGGCGGCCACGTCGAGGTCGACACCGTCGAGGGCGACGACTGCGGCAGGGCCCTGGCCGTACCGTTTTTCCAGGCCACGGGCGGTGACCGCGACGCCGGTGCCGGCGTGGGCGGGAGGTGCGAGGGACACGTGGACTCCCCGGTTCAGGTGCGGATCGGACCCCTCCGACGCTATGGCCGGGACGGGTCAGTCGATCTCCACCTGCACGCTCGACCTGCGTGCGTCCCGGGTCGCGGTTCGCCCGCCGGCCCGTACGACCCAGGTCGTACGCCGGGTCATCCCCCGGGCGTGACCAGCCCGCTCTCGTACGCCAGGACCACCGCCTGGACCCGGTCGCGCAGCTGGAGCTTCGCCAGGATCCGCCCGACGTGGGTCTTCACCGTCGCCTCGGCCACGTGCACCCGGGCGGCGATCTCCGCGTTGGACAGCCCTTGCGCGACCAGCAGCAGCACCTCCCGCTCCCGTTCGGTGAGCTGCGCCAGCCGGGGGTCGGCGGCCGGGCCGGCGCCGAGCTGGCCGGCGAACCGGTCCAGCAGTCGCCGGGTGATCGACGGCGCCACCACCGAGTCACCCTCGGCCACCACCCGGATCGCGGCCAGCAACTCCTCCGGCGGGACGTTCTTGAGCAGGAAGCCGCTCGCCCCGGCCTGCAGAGCGGCGAACGCGTCCGCCTCGGTGTCGAAGGTGGTCAGCACCAGCACCCGCGGCGGGCCCGCCGGCCGGTCGGCGCAGAGCCGCCGGGTCGCCTCCACCCCGTCCATGGTCGGCATCCGGATGTCCATCACGACCACGTCGGCCTCGGTGCGGGCGAGCACGCGCAGCGCGTCCGCGCCGTCGATGGCCTCCCCGACGACCTCCAGGTCGGGCTGGGAGTCCAGCACCATCCGGAACCCGGCGCGCACCAGCGCCTGGTCGTCCGCGATCACCACCCGGATCGTCATGCCGCGATCACCTCCGTTGCGGGCTCCGACGGTAGCGGCAGCCGGACCTCGAGTTGCCAGCCCCCGGCCAGCCGGGCACCGGCGGTGAGACTGCCGTCGTACACCGTCACCCGCTCCCGCATGCCGAGAAGACCGTGCCCGCCGGACGGCGCCGGGCTGACCACCGGCCGGCCGCGACCGTCGTCGACCACCGTGACCACGACGGCGTCGGCGGCGTACGTGAGGGTCACCTCGACACCGGCGCCGACGCCGGCGTGCTTGAGCGCGTTGGTCAACGCCTCCTGCACCACGCGGTAGATGGTCAGTTCCAGCCCGGGCGGAAGCGCCGGTGGTTCGCCGGTGATCGTGTGCCGGATGCGCAGCCCGGCGTCGCCGAACCGGGCCAGCAGTTCGGGCAGCTCGGCCAGGGCCAGCCGGCGGTGCTCCGGATCGGCCACCACCGGACCGTCCGCGCCGGCCGGGCCCGCGTCCCGCAGGACGCCGACCAGTCGGCGCATCTCCTCCAGGGCCTGCCGGCCGGTGTCGGCGACCACCTTCACCGCCGTCCGAGCCTGCTCGGGGTCGCGGTCGAGCATGAACCGCGCCCCGTCGGCCTGGACGATCATCACCGCCATGCTGTGCGCCACCACGTCGTGCAGCTCGCGGGCGATCCGGGTGCGTTCCTCGGCGACCGCCGCCCGTGACTCGGCCTCCCGCTCGCGTTCCAGGGTGGTGGCCCGGTCCTCCAGCGTGAGCACGTAGAGGCGACGGGTCCGCACGTTCAGCGCGACCAGCCAGACCGCGCCGGTGACCAGCGCGTACCACAGCGCGGTCGCCCACCAGGTGATGGCGCCCTGGGTCTGGGCGGCGGCGAGCAGCACGCCCACGGCGGCGACCGCACCGGCGAGCACCCCGTCGCGCAGCCGCCTGCCGTACTTCACGACGCTGTAGAGCGCGATCAGGACGGCGACGTCGAAGGGCAGCGGGCCCCACCGGGCGACCACCTGGACCAACGCGAGCGCCGCGACCACCACGGTCACCGCGCCCGGGCGCGAGCGGCGGAACAGCAGCGCCACGGCCATCCCCGCGCCGACCAGGGTGGCCGCCCAGCCGCCCGGCTGGTTGGCCGCCCCGGCCAGGCCGAAGAGCACCACCACGCCGGAGACCGCCACGTCGAAGGCGACGCCGCGCAGCGGGCGACCGAACATCGTGCGTCTCACGGTCACCCAGCGTACGTGCCGGAGGTCAGGTCCCCTCCGCCGTCCCTGTCGAGCTGCCCCGTGGTGAACCGGGCTCGGACGCCAACCGGCCGCTCAGTGGCCGAGGACCTCGCGCATGCGGCCGATCTCGACGGTCTGCTCCGTGGCGAGCGAGTTGGCGAACTCGTTGAGCGTCAGGTCGGAGCCGACCTTGAGCAGGTTGGTCGCCATCTCGATGGCGCCCTCGTGGTGCTCGGTCATCATCCGGACGAAGAGCCGGTCGAAGTCGGCGCCGCGGGCGGCGGCCAGCTGCCGCATCGCCTCCGGCGACTGCATGCCGCGCATGCCGCCGTGGTCGTGGCCCTGCACCTCCGCCGGGAGGCCACGGGTCTGCAGCCAGCCGCGCATCATGCCCATCTCCGGCCCCTGGCTGGCCCGGATGCGGTCGGCGAGGGCGCGGATCGTCGGGTTGGCGGCCCGGTCGGGGGCCAGCTCCGCCATCTCCAGGGCCTGCGCGTGGTGCGGGATCATCATGCGCACGAACCACACGTCCAGTGAGTTGTGCGGGGCGGGGCCGGCGTCGCGGACCTCGTGAGCCGGGCGGGTGGCCGCCGACTCGCCCGGGCGGCCGGGCGCGATGACGGTCAGGTCGGTGGGAACGGGGCTGGCCGTCGGCGCGACGCTGGTGGGCGCGGAGACCGGCTGGGCGGTGCGCGTCCCGGAGTCTCCCCCGGCGCGGACCACGACGAACGCCACCAACGGCAACACCAGCGCCAGTGTGACGAGTGCCAGGGTCCGTGCGCGCCGACTGGTCATGGGCTACTCCCTGGGATCGAGGTCATCGCGATGTTATCCATTGAGGAGAACGATTCGATGTGACCCAGGTCACATCGATGCCCTTCGTCGGGCGGTAAGGTGTCGACCATCGTCTCCCCCTTGCGAAGGGCCCTCGCCGATGACCAAAGTCCACATGCCACGGTTACGACAACTCCGGATCGTGGGCCTTGCCGCGACCGGCCTCCTCGTCGCCAGCGTCCTCGTCGCCCCGGCAAGCAACGCACAGGTTGTGCCGCAGGCCGCCCCGGTGGCCGCCGCCGCGAACACGATCCCCGGCGTCGACGAGATCGTGAGCAGCCCCAACCTGCGCCAGATCGCCAACGTTCCCAAGGTCGCTCCCCTGGACGCGACCAACAGCGACATCGCCTTCCAGGGCAAGTACGCGTTCGCCGGCAACTACAACGGCTTCGTCATCTACGACGTCTCGCGGCCGAACGCGCCCACGGTGACGTCGCGGGTGCTCTGCCCGGGGTCGCAGAACGACATCTCCGTCCACGGTGACCTGCTGTTCCTCTCCACCGACTCGTCCCGCAGCGACGACTCCTGCAACAGCACCTCGCAGGGGGCGAACGTCAAGGAGTCCTGGGAGGGCATCAAGGTCTTCGACATCAAGGACAAGGCCAACCCGCGGTACATCAAGTCCGTCGAGACGGCCTGCGGCTCGCACACCCACACCCTGGTGCCGGGCAAGGACCGCAAGTCGGTCTACCTGTACGTCTCGTCGTACAGCCCGCGTGACGAGTTCCCGGACTGCCAGCCGCCGCACGACTCCATCTCCATCATCAAGGTGCCGCTGAAGAAGCCCACCGACGCGGCCGTGGTCTCGACGCCGAACCTCTTTTCGGACGGCGGCTTCCCGGGCAGCGAGACCGGCTCGGCGACCACCGGTTGCCACGACATCACCGCCTACCCGGACAAGGACCTGGCCGCCGGCGCCTGCATGGGTGACGGCATCCTGCTGGACATCCGCAACCGGGAGGTGCCGCGGGTCATCAACCGCGTGCGGGACACGACCAACTTCGCGTTCTGGCACTCCGCCACGTTCAACAACGCCGGCACGAAGGTGATCTTCACCGACGAGCTGGGTGGCGGCGGCGCGGCGACCTGCAACGAGGCCATCGGCCCGAACCGTGGCGCGGACGCCATCTACGACATCACCGGCCGCGGTGACGCCCGGAAGATGAACTTCCGCAGCTACTACAAGATCCCCCGCAACAACGCGGACACCGAGAACTGCGTGGCGCACAACGGCTCGCTGATCCCGGTGCTCGGGCGGGACATCATGGTCCAGGCGTGGTACCAGGGCGGCATCTCGGTCTGGGACTTCACCGACTCGGCCAACCCGAAGGAGATCGCCTTCTGGGAGCGGGGTCCGCTCTCGGCCGACACGTTCGTCGGCGGTGGCACCTGGTCCGCGTACTACTACAACGGACACATCTACTCCAACGACATGGTGAAGGGCCTCGACGTCCTGGAGCTGAACGACTGGCGCACCTGGACGGCGAAGCTGGTCAAGTACAAGGAGCTCAACGTGCAGACCCAGCCCAGCTACCTGAGCTGGTAGGCACAGCACCGAACTGGTGAGGCACCGCGCACGACGCCGGGCCCGCCCCCGATCTCCGGGGGTCGGGCCCGGCCACGTTCGGACGGGTGCGCCGCCGGCAATCACTTCACCGGCAGCTCGTAGCGCCGCTCGCCGCCGCCGGTGGCAGTGACCAGCCGGACCTCGCCGCTGCGCAGGCCGTACGTCACCGACCAACGGGTGTGCCCCTGCCGGACGGAGGCGAGCACCCGGTGCGCCGCGGTGGCGTCCAGCACCCCGTCGGCCTCGGTCAGCGCGGCGGCGATCTGCCCGTACCGGCGGTCCTGGCGGCGGCGCTGCTCGGGAACGCCGGCGACCGGCACGTTGGTCAGCGCCTGCCAACCGCCCGTGCCCCGCTCGACTCGCAGCTCGCCGTCGACGAACTCGATCACCGCCGACGCACCGGTCGCGTCGGCCAGCAGATAGTGCAGCGCCGGCCCACCGTCGAAGTCGAGGTTGTGCCGGCGGAACACGGCCACCGCCTCGTCGACCGTGGCCGCGCCGTCCAGCACCAGCCGCAGGATCCGCACCGAGCCGACGGTGGGCTTGCCCGGCTCGGCGCGGGCCGTCGCCGCGTCGTCGGCGGCCAGCCCCACCGCCAGGCCCCGCTCGTTCATCCCGTCGAAGGGCAGCAGCGGCGCGTCGAGCAGGCGACGGTCACCGGTCGGGTCGGCACCGACGCCGAGGTAGGAGATGTCGACCAGCGAGATGGCCGCGTAGCCGTCCGGTGGGTCGGTCCGCAACACGAGCGCCGGGTTGGCGTCCCAGTCGAAGTTGCGGGCGAACAACGGTCGGGCCGGATCGCCCGCGGCGACGAAGAGCGAACAGCCGAACGGGCTGGGCGGGGCCGCGTCGGTGCCCACCGTCGGGTCGTACGCCCCGACGTAGGTCATCTCGTACAGCGGCAGGTCGTCCACCCGGCGCAGGCTGGCCATGGTCCGCTCGGCCTGGGACGCGTCCTGGCGGGAGGCGTTCGGCATGCCGGCCGGCGAGGAACTGGGCGCATCGCTGGACCCGGTGGCGGTGCAGGCGGTCAGGGCGAGCAGCAGGGCCGTCGTGGCGGCCGGCAGGGTCCTCCGCATATCCGTTGGACGCTATGGGACCGATCGACGGTTGTCCACCGGCGCGGTGCGGTCTGTCACCGCCAGCCTGCTGCTGCCGGTGGCCAGCCTGACCAACCTCTTGGCCGCCGACCGGGTCGGGCTGGCACCGCTGGCGTACGCGGCCCGGATGGCGCTGCCGCAGCTCGCCGCCGTGGCGGTCACCATGCTGCTGCTCTGGTACGCCTGGTGGCGGCGGGACCCGCAGTGGCGCCGGCGTCACCGGGCCGCCCGCTCCACGGCGAACATGAAGCAGCCGTACACCACGTTGCGGCTGTGCAGCTGGTGCACCGCGGGGTCGGCGAACAGGTCGGCGATCACCGCCTCCGGGTCCGTGCCGTCGTGCAGCCGGCCGCCGCAGATCCGGCCCTGCCGGTCGTAGGCTCGCAGCACCTGGGGCCGCCCCCGCCAGGCCGGCGGGTGGCCGCCCGGCGCCTCCGGGCCCGGGCAGGCGGCGGCGTGCGCGAAGATCGGCCCGATCTCCCGGTACGGCCCGGCGGCGATCGGCGGCGGGTAACCGAAGAGCAGCAGCGTCTCCCCTGCCTCGGCGTCGCGCAGGCAGCAGCGCAGCGGTTCCCCGCCGCCGGCCGTCAGCGCCTCGACGGGTTGGTCGGCGGCGTCGCGGCCGGTGCGGCGGACGGTGTCGAGCGCCGCGGCCGGCAGGGCGTGGACGCGGAACGTGGTGCTGTTCGTCATCCGTCCAGCCTGGTCCGGCGTCGGCGCGGATGCTGGCGGCGATCGGACCTGGCGCTGGACGGGTCCGGTGCACGGGGGCCGCTCAGCGGCGGGCCGGACGGGGGCCGACCAGCCGGCGGACCACCGGTGCGGCGTTCCACCTCGCCGCGCCGACCAGATCACGGGCGTGCTCCAGCACCGTGTAGTCCGGGCGGGTCAGCCCGTCGGCGATGGCTCGGTCCAGGTCGTTGCCGCACCGCGTCAACACGGTGTCGAAGTCGCGGCGGACCGGCTCCAGCAGGTCGTAGCCGAACGAGCGGTGCAGCCGGGCGAAGAGCGGCTTGTACAGCCGGACCCGCTCGTGCAGGCCCGAGGAGTACGACATCGGGTTCTTCGGCCGGCGCAGCACGTAGTCCGGAAGCACGTCGCCGAACGCCCGCCGGACGATCCACTTCTCCTGCCCGTCGCGCAGCTTCAGCTCCAGCGGCAACCGCATCGCCAGCTCCACCACGCTGAGGTCGAGGAACGGCAGCCGAGCCTCCACCCCGTGCCCCATGGCGGCCCGGTCGACCCGCTGCAACTCCGTCCGGCACAGGTTGCGGATGCGGTGCAGGAAGAGCCGACGGGACGCGGTCGGGCCGGCCTGGCGGTACATCGGGTACCCGCCGAACAGCTCGTCGGAGCCGTCGCCGGTGAGCACCACCTTGATCCCCAGGTCGCGCAGCCGCCGGTAGATCGGCACCGAGACCACCGCGTTGATGATGTCGCCGTACTCGGTCAGCTCGGAGATCCGGATGGCCTCCCGCACGTCGGCGAGACGGATGTCGCGCGGTCGCAGCTCGACCACCTCGTGCGGCACTCCCAGGTCGGCGGCGAGCCGCCGGGCGTACGCCACGTCGGGGCTGTCCGGGACGCCGACGGTCACGGCGACGCAGTCCGGGTGCATGTCCCGCACCTGCCGCAGGGTCAGCGAGCTGTCCAGCCCTCCGGAGAGCACCACCCCTACGGTGAGGTCGGTCTCCACGCGCATCCGGATGGCGTCGCTCAGCGCGGCACGGACGAGCAGGGCGGCCTCGTCCGGGTCGTCGATGACCGGCAGTCCGTCGCCGAGGGTGAGCAGGTCGACGTACGGGCGCAGCCGTACGTGCCCGTCGGGATCCGCCCAGCCGTGGTGCCCGGGCGGCACCTCGGTGACCGGTGCGCCGTGCCCGACCAGCGCCTTCACCTCGGAGGCGAGATGCAGGCAGCCGGGTCGGCGGGACCAGTACAGCGGCTTCACGCCGACCGGGTCGCGGGCCAGGTACACGCGGCCCGTGGGACGCTCGACGACCGCGAAGGCGTACTCGCCGCGCAGCCGGGTCACCGCCGCCTCGCCCCACTGCTGGAAGGCGGCGAGCAGCACCTCGGTGTCGCTCTCGGTGCGGAACACCTGCCCGAGCCGGGTCAGCTGCGCGCGCAGTTCCCGGTGGTTGAAGATCTCGCCGTTGAAGCAGAGCAGCCAGCGTTCGTCGGTCGACGTCCACGGCTGCACGGCCCGGTCGCGGTCCACCACCCGCAGCCGCCGGGTGCCGGCGAGCAGCCCGTTCTCGGACCGGGTCTCGGTGACCTCACCGCGGGGGGCGAGGACGGCGAGCATCCGCCGGAAGGTCGCCGGATCGGCGTCGGGGCCGATGCTCAACGCGATGCCGCACACCGGCTCACACCCCCATCTCGGACTCGTACGCGCGTCGCAGCCGACGCCGGGCGGCGGGCGCGAGGCAGAGGTGCCAGGCCTGACCCTCGTCGATCACGTTCAGCTCGCCGGCCTCCTGCCGGGCCAGCAGCAGCTCCGCCAGCGCGTCCCGCGCGCCGAAGCGCTCGTACCAGGCGAGTTCGACGTCCATGGAGTAGCCCAGGCAGTGCCCGCTGGGCAGCATGGCGGCGTACCCCAGCCGGCGCAGCCGGTACTGGTGCTCGGCGCTGCGGACCAGGCTGGTCACCCACAGTGGCGGGGTGGCGGGCGGTGCGGCGGCGGCGAACTCCCGTCCGATGTCGTTGAGCAGCGCCACCACCTCCCGCCGGGCGCGCCGGAACAGCAGCCCGGCGGTGCGGGGGGTGGCGTCCGGCCGCAGCCGGCGACGTAGCCCGCGCGCGGCCCGGCCGAGCACGGTGGAGGGCTGTTCCTGGTAGCGGAAGCGCAGCAGGTCGCGGCGGCGCAGCCACTCCAGGTCGACGAGGTCGCTGCTGCCGTTGACCTGGTCGTCGGTGACGAACGTGGGCGCGTCCTGCCACCACAGCACGTCGATGCGGGAGAGCAGGTAGATCCGGACCAGCGCGGTGAGGTCACGCGCCGAGGTGCGTTCGTTCGGCTGGTAGCGGGCCATCTCCAGCAGCAGCGTCTCGCGCGCGCCGATCAGACCCTGCGGGGTGGCGTCGAGCACGGCGGCGAGCGCCGGCTCCCGCAGCCGCTCGTCGATGAGCACCTGCCGGGCGCGGGTGCTGGTCGCGTCGGCCAGGGCACCGACCTCGACGAGCAGCTCGGCGACGGCCTCCCGGTAGGCGGCCAGGTCAGGAGTAGTGGCGGCAGGGCGGCGGGGGGTGGTTCCGGAGGGTCGGCGGCGGGCCGGGGCGGTGGGCGACACGGGCGTGCCGGGCTGCTGTCCCGGGCTACGGCTGGGCACTCGCATGACGGGGGTCCCTTTCTCCGGTCACGGCACTGGGTACATCGCCCTGAACACACCGTAATCAGCAGGACCCGGAAGGGACCGAACAATCCTCCTATCCACCCCGAAGGGACCTGCCGGGCCGAGGCCCGGCAGGCACGGCTCGCCGGGACGAACCACCGGCGGGCAGGGCGATCAGTCGCCGTCCGCCGCCACCAGAGCCTGCACCTCGGCGTACGACGGCAGCTCCGCCGGCGCGGCGAACCCGCCGGCACGGACCGCGTCGGCGGTGGCGACCGCGGCGGCCAACGCGGCCCGGAACAGCAGGGAACCGGTGCTGACGCGGGCCGCCCCGGCCCGGCCCAGCTCGTCCAGACCCGGCCCGCCCGGCTGGTACAGCACGTTCAGCGGAGCGTCGACCCGCTCGGCGAGCACCCGCACCGTCGCCAGGTCGACGGTGCCGGGCACGAAGATCCCGTCGGCGCCGGCGGCCCGGTAGGCCCGAGCGCGGGCCAGGGTCTGCGGCAGCGGCTCGGCCACCCCGAGCCACCAGGTGTCGGTGCGGGCGTTGACGAAGAGGTCCGGCACCGCCGCCTTCACCGCCGCGATCTTGTCGGCGATGCCCTCGGGGTCGGCCAGGCTGCCGTCGGCCCGCCCGTCCTCCAGGTTGATCCCGACAGCGCCGAGCCCGGCCAGCTCCGCCACGTAGCCGGCGACCTCCGCCGGATCATCTCTGAACCCGGCCTCCACGTCGACGGTGAGCAGCACCGGCAGCCGGGCGAGCCGACCGGTCAGGGCCAGGGTCTCCGCGCCGGTGGCCGCCACGCCGTCGGGTTGGCCGGCGGACGCGGCGACGCCGAGGCTGGTGGTGCCGATCGCCGGATAGCCGTGCGCGGCGAGCGCCGCCGCGGACGCGTGGTCCCAGGCGTTCGGCAGCAGCAGAGGTCGGCTGGCGTGGTGCAGGGCGCGGAACGCCGCATGACGGTCGGTCATCGGACGGTCACCTCCAGGGTCGTCGGGACGCGCAGGGTCGGGTGCGGTTCGTGGCGCAGGTCGCCGGGGGTACGCCGGCCGCGGCGGCGCAGCACGTCGAGCACGCCGGTGGCCAGGGCCAGTGCGTGCCGGTCGCCGGGACAGCCCCGCTCCCCCGCGCCGAAGGTCAGCAGCCCTGCGCCGGGCCGGTCGGGCCGGAACGCCTCCGGATCGGCGAACGCGCGCGGATCGCGGTTCGCGGCGTCGAACCGCAGCAGCACGGGGCTGCCGGGCGGCAGATCCTGTCCGCCGAGCCGTACCCCGGCGGCGGTGACCCGTCGGGTGGCCCGGACCGGCGGGTCGAGTCGCAGCACCTCGGCCAGCAGGTCGGCCAGCTCCTCCCGGGCTGGTGGGTCCACCGGTCGCTTCCCGCCCGGCGGGGTGTCGGCCTCGCGGTCGCCGGCCAGCGGGAGCAGGTGGTGTGCGGCGGCGCCGATCAGGCCGGCGGTGGCGTCACAGGCCTGGACCAGCAGGCCGATCAGGTTCGCCCGTACCTCCGGCCGGGCCGGTGGGCAGAGCGCCAGCAGCGTCTCCACCGCCCGGTCGGCCCGCCGCACCAGCGACGGGTCGACCCCCGGGGGTGGTACGCGGCGGCCACCGCGCCGACCGCCGTCCCGGCGGCGACCGGGTCGGTGAGGCCGAGCCGGCCGGCCAGCACCCGCAGCGGCACCGGCCTGGCCAGTCCACCCATGACGTCGAGGCGTCCACCGGCCCGGTCCAGGGCGGCGGCTGTCATCCGGGACGCCTCGTCGCGCAGGTCGTCCGGGTCCAGCGCGGCCAGCGCGGTCACGCCGATCGACCGCCGCTCGGCGTGCAGCCCGGGTGGGCTGAAGCGGCTGACCGTGGCGCGCAGCCACGCGAGGGTGCCGGGTGGCCCGGTGCCGACGGCCGGTACGTGCAGGTCCGGGTGGCACAGCGCAGCCCGAACGTCGGCATGCCGCGTCACCCACCAGGCGCCGTCAGGTCCGAGCGTGGGCGGCCCACACGCCGGCACTCCGGCTGCGGGCGGAACAAGAGGCCAGGAATCGGTCACCGCCAGACCGTAGAACCGGAACCCTTCGCCCCCCACCGAACTGTCGCGCCGTCAGCCCCAGGCTCCACAGCGGCACGGTGGGCGGTGTGGCGGTCAGGCGCGGCCGCTGGTCGCCGGGGGTCGGGTGGGGGTGAGGGCGTGTTCGGGGACGTTCAGGGTCGTGGCGAGGGCGGATCGACCGGTCGGGGTGAGGCGGACCGCGCGGCCGGCCCCCGGGGCGGTCCAGCCCAGCTCCGCGAAGCGGCGGCAGAGTGCCGCGCCGAGCGCCCCGGCCAGGTGCGACCTGCGCTCGGTCCAGTCCAGGCAGTCGCGGACCACCGGCCGTCGCCCGGCACGCAGCACGTCCACCGGTACGCCCAGCCCCGCCGCCCACGCCCACCCGTCGGGGGTCACCGTCAGACCGCTGGCCCGGTCCAGCCGCCCGTCGGCCAGCAACGCGTCGTACATCAGCACACCCAACCGTCCGGCGAGGTGGTCGTAGCAGGTCCGGGCGTACGCCAGGGCGGCACCGGTGGTGGCGGCGCGCAGCGACCCGGTCGGCGCGGGTGGGGCCGGGGCGTGCCCGGCCAGGCCCTCGATCAACTGGGCCACCGACGGCCCGGCCAGCCGCAGGTAGCGGTGCCGGCCCTGCCGCTCCTCTACCAGCAACCCGCCCTGGACCAGTCGGGTGAGGTGGTCGCTGGCGGTGGACGGCGCGACCCCGGCCCGCCGGGCCAGCTCGCCGGCCGTCCAGGCCCGGCCGTCGAGCAGCGCGAGGCAGATGCCGGCCCGGGTGCCGTCGGCCAACAGGGCGGCCAGCTCGGCCATCCCCCGGCCCTCGGTGACAGCGCTCATCGCCCCATCATCGCCCCGACCAGCGCCGCACCGGCAGGAGGGCCGGCCCGCCTGCGGTTGACGCCCGGCCGGCGGCGCTGCGGGTCAGGTGACGTGTTGCCGCACCGGGACGATGCGGAAGTCGACGGTGGCGTGGTCGATGGTCCCGTGGACCGGGGAGTCGGCCATCTCGGTCATGATCCCCGAGGCGCTGCGGCGGCCGTCGGCGGCGGAGTCCCAGGCGACGATGTCGGTGATCGTGCCGTCGTCGTCTTCGGTGATGCGACGCCAGCGGAAACCGGGCTGGCGCCGTAGGTAGTCGTTGATGTCCTCGTTGGCCTTGACGAAATCGGCGCCGGTCAGGCCGGCGACGAGCCGGAAGGTCGTCATCTCGAGTGCTTCGCCCATGGTCGTGCTCCTTTGTCGTGAGCAGTCAGCCCTGCACGGTGGACCGAACGATGATCTCGTTGACGTCGACGGTGTCGGGCTGCGCGATCGAGTACGCGATGGCGTCGGCGACCGCCGATGCCGGCATGCCCAGTTCCTCCGCCGCGGCGCGCGCCGCGGCCTGAATGTGCGGGTCGCCACCGCGCTCGGTGAGTTCCGAGTGGGTGTAGCCCGGGCTCACCAGGGTCACCCGCACGTCCCGGCTCTCCTGGCGCAGGCCTTCGCTGAGCGCCCGGACGGCGTACTTGGTGGCGCAGTAGACCGCCGCCGTCGGGTCGACGCGGTAGGCGGCGGAGGAGCCGATCGTGATGATGTGGCCCTTACCGCGCGCCCGCATGAGCGGCAGGGCGGCCGCGACGCCGTGCAGGGTGCCCCGCAGGTTCACGTCGATCATCTGGTCCCACTCCTCGGTCCGCAGCGCGTCGACCGTGGACAGGGCCATCACCCCGGCGTTGTTGACCAGGACGTCGACGCGTCCGTGTCGGTCGTGGGCACCCGTGACGAAGGAATTCACACTGTCCCGGCTCGTCACGTCCAGTCGCTGGTAGTCGGCGGTTCCTCCGGCACCGCGCAACTCCTCCACGAGCGCGGTGAGCCGGTCGACGCGCCGGGCGCCGAGTACGACGTGGTGGCCGTCGGCGGCCAGCCGGCGGGCGGTCGCCTCGCCGATACCGCTGCTCGCGCCGGTGATGAGGACAATCTTGGAATCTGGGCTGGTCATCGCTGCTCCTGGTCTCGTTGCGGCGAACACCGCCCGCCAACAATCCTGCCGGCCCAGGGAGCGGTGAAGGGCGCCTTTTCCGAGGTGCGCCGCACCCGGGCACGGCACTCCTGCTGTCACGGATCAGGTGCGGACAACGGGGCGGAAGCGCCGTTTCGATGGCCGTGTCCGGTTGCGGGTCGAGGAGGTCGGACGGAGGCACCACAGGGTGCGCCACCGCGCGACTTCCGGGGTGTACCGCACCCTGGCAGGCGGCTGACCAGGAGCTTTAGGCTGGATGACATGCCCGCTACCAGCAACAGGCTCGGGGACTTCCTCCGAGCCCACCGCGCCCGCGTCGACCCGAGAGAGGTCGGGCTGCGCGGGGGCGGCGACCGCCGGGTGCCCGGGTTGCGCCGCGAGGAGATCGCGGTGCTGGCCGGGGTGAGCGTCGACTACTACGCACGCCTCGAACAGGGCCGGGAGCGCAAGCCCTCCCCACAGTTGCTCGACGCGATCGGACGGGCACTGCGCCTCGATCCGGAGGCGCTCGGCCACCTCTTCCGGCTCGCCGGGCTGAGCCCCGCCCTGGGCCCGGAAGGGTTCCGGGGCTCGATCCACCCCGCGCTGCTGCGGCTGCTGGACGCCTTTCCCACGTCTGCCGCCTATGTGCTCGGTCCCGCGTTCGACGTGCTGGCCACCAACGGCGTCGCGGCGGCGCTGCTCTCCCCGTTCGCGGGCACGACCAACATGGTCCGGGTGCTGTTCGAGCACCCGCGGGCGCGCACCGTCTTCCCGGACTGGCCGACCCTGACCGAGAACGTCGTGCACGCCCTGCGGCTCAACGCCGGCCTCTTCCCGGACGATCCGGCGATCCAGGCACGCGTTGCCGACCTGCGTCGGGATTCGCCGGAGTTCCGGGCGCTCTGGGCGGGCCAGACGGTGCGCGGCCTGTCCCGCATGTTCAAGGTGCTGCACCACCCGGACGCCGGGCGGATCGAGCTGACCTACCAGACGTTCGACGTCCGGGACGCGCCCGGCCAGCAGCTGCTGGTGGGGACTCCGGAACCAGGAAGCCGCAGCGAGGAGGCCCTCGCCTACCTGGCCGCCGTACACGCCCCGGTGTGAGCTGGGCGTGGCGTGCGCCACGGGGTCGGCGTGCACGGACGGCGTTGGGCGGTGTCCCCGGATGGGGAGGTCCAGCTCTTTACAACGTTGTATCCAACGTTGTAAGAACGAGGCACACACCGCCCACTCCCCCGAGGCAGGTCCACATGCGACATCTCCGCCGTGGCGGCGCGCTCGCCGCCGCCCTCGGTCTGGTCTTGACCGCGATCGTGTCCGCGCCCGCCGCAGGTTCCGACGGCCCGTCCCGCTACCGCAACCCGATCTCCGCCGCCGTCGGCGACACCTTCGCCGATCCGGTCATCGTCCGCGGTGACGACGGCCTCTGGTACGCCTACGGCACCACCGACCCGCTGCGCGAGGGCGAGCGCGAGTTCCACCGGGTGCCCATGGCCCGCTCGGCCGACCTGGTCGACTGGACCTACGTCGGTGACGCGTTCGGCCCCGACCAGCGCCCGCCGTACGCGACACCCGGCGCCGCGTACTGGGCGCCGGACGTGCGCCGCCTCGGCGACCGGTGGGTCATGTACATGACGGTCACCGACACCACCGTCTCCACCGAGGGCAGCGACTACGCCATCGGCGCGGCCACCGCCCCCAGCCCGACCGGGCCGTGGACCTTCACCGAGCAGCCGGTCGTCGCCCCGCGCCCCGGCGGCGGTGGCGGTTACCTGTGGACGATCGACCCGAGCCAGTTCACCGACGTCGACGGTCGCAGCTACCTCTACTACGGCAGCTACTACGGCGGCATCTCGGTCACCGAACTGAGCCCCGACGGATTGACCGCGGTCGGCACTCCGACCCTGGTGGCCGTCGACAACAAGTTCGAAGGCAGCTACGTGCTGCGGCGGGGCGGTTGGTACTACCTGTTCGCCTCCACCGCGAACTGCTGCGCCGGCCCGGCCACCGGCTACTCCGTTCAGGTCGGACGCGCCCGCCTCCCGCGCGGCCCGTTCACCGACCGCGACGGCGTGGCGCTGACCGCGTCCCGGGCCGGCGGCACGCCGGTGCTCACCCAGAACGGCAACCGGTGGATCGGCACCGGGCACAACGGGTTCCTCACCGACCTGTCCGGGCAGGACTGGATCGTCTACCACGCCATCGACCGGGCCGACCCGTACCTGGACGAGCCGTTCGGCATCAACGAGCGGCCGATGCTGCTGGACCGACTGGACTGGATCGACGGCTGGCCCACGGTGAACGCGGGCGCCGGCCCGTCCGAGGGCGCCCGGCCCGCACCGGTGACCACCGGCCGGATCGACGACCGGTTCGACACCGCCGGGCTCGCCGCTTGGCGACGCGCCTCCGGCGACTGGCGGGTCGCCGACGGCCGACTCACCGGCACCGGCGCGCTGACCAGCCGTACCAGCGTGGGCGGGGACGTCCGCGCGGAGGCCGACCTGCGGCTGACCGGCGCGGCCGCCGCCGGAATCACCTTCGGCGACCGGGTCGACGTGCGGGTGGACGCGGCCGCCGGCCGGCTGGTCGCCCGCGACGGCGACCGGCGTGCCAGCGCGCCGCTGCCGGCCGGCTTCGCGCCGGCCGACCGGCACAACCTGGCCGTCGAGGTACGCGGCCGGAACCTGGTCGCCGAGTTGAGCCAGGCCCGGCTCGGTGACCAGCTCGCCGTGGTGTCGCTGCGGCTGGACCGCCCGGCCGCCGGCCGACCCGGGTTGACCGCGTCCCGTGGCCCGGCCGAGTTCGACAACGTCAGCGTCGCCCGGCTGTTCCAGCCGGCGAGGCGGGCGGTACCCGAGCCCAGGGCCGGCGCGGTGCTGCCGGCGTACTCCGACGAGTTCAGCGGCGGGATCAACGGCGACTGGCGGTGGGTGCGCGAGGATCCGGCTGCCACCGTCGCCGGCGGCGAGCTGCGGTGGCCGGTGCAGGCCGCCGACCTGACCGGCACCGGAAACACCGCCGGAGTGCTGCTGCGCGACGCGCCGCACGGCGACTACATCGCCGAGACGAAGGTGACGCTGGATCTGGGCGAGGAGACGGTCCGCAACTACCAGCAGGCCGGGCTGGTCGCCTACGTGGACGACGACAGGTTCGCCCGGCTGGCCCAGGTGGCGATCTGGAACACCCGGCAGGTGGAGTACGGCTACGAGCTGCCCTTCGCCGGCCAGCCGGTCTACGGCGGCAGCATCGTCGGCACCCCGGCCACCACCACGTGGCTGCGGCTGGCGCACCACGTCGACCCGGTCAGCGGGGAGCACGAGTTCCGGGCGGGCTCCAGCCGCGACGGCCGCAGCTGGACCTGGGGTGCGGTGTGGACCTTCCCGGCCGACACGACTCCCCGGATCGGGCTGGTCGCGCACGGCGGCGCCGAGCCGCCGGTGACGGCCGGTTTCGACTACCTGCGCTTCTACCGCTGACACGACAGGAAGGGCCCCGGTACGGCGCTGCGTCGTACCGGGGGCACTCCCTGTCCGCCGACGTTTCACAATCGACCGTGGTCACATCTCCTCGGCGATCTCCACGAGCCGCTGCAGGCTCAGCTGGGGAGGACGCCAACCGGATGCCTCCGCATGACGGAGAAACTCCTCCGGGACACCCACCCGATACGTCTCCACGTAATACGGAAGATCGCTCGGCCAGAACCACTCACCGTCGGTCAGGATGGCGAGTGGCGCGATCTCGGGCCGCGCCGGGTCCAGTTCGTCGAACGTGTGACCAGCCGCCGCGGCGAGCGTGGAGCCGGCGTTGAGATAGCCGACGACCGGAGCGACGAGGTGTTCGGCGAGTTTGCCGCGAGCGTCGGCCAGGCCGATCTCCGCCGAATCCCCGTGCGGCAGATCCTTGAAGTGGCCCATGGCTCGCACCCGCATCACCCTTTGTCGACGGCGCGACGACCGTATCCGAACCGGACGGGTCGCGGCAGCTCAGATCCGGCTAAGCGGCGTCACTGACCGGGCCGTGCCGTCGTAGCTGCGAGCCGCGACGAACGCACCCGTTGGCCGCTGACCACCGGCGACCGCCCGGGCCAACCGCAGATCCGCGTTGCGGAACCGCAGCGCCAGACTCAGGTGCGGCACCCACGCACCCGGCGCGTGCCACGGACGATGCCCGGCGGCGGCGGCGAGCACGTCCCAGGCGGCGGCGTGCAGCGCGGTCAGCACCGGCGTGGGTCGCACGAGCCAGACCAACGGCGCACTGCCGTCGAGGACGACGACACGGTCGAGCGTGACCGGCACCGGGAGCGCGGTGTCGAACAGCTCGGCCAGGCGGTGCTCGGCCCCGGGCGGGAACTCGTCCACCGCCGCGAGGGTCAGGTGTGGCCGGTTGGTCGGATGGGTGTTGCGGGCCAGGCTGGGCAGGCCGGCCTCGGCCAACCGGTCCCAGACCGCCCGGACCTCGCCGTCCAACCCGCCCGAGCAGACCAGTTCCACCGTACGCACCCGCCTACGCTAGCCGGGACGACGGCTCATGGAGCGCCGCGGCGGCCACCGTCGGAGCACGATTCAGTCAGGCGAAGTAGATCTCGTCCGGAATACTGGCGTCCCATCGCTCCCGCAGCAGCGGGGACGGCGCGCCCGGCGGGACGTCCACCTCGGCCCAGTAGACCCGACCGGCCACAACGTAATCCGTGGTCCGCCCGTCGTCGACGAGATACATGGCCGCGTCCGGCCACCGCATCCCCACGCGCTTCTCCTCGGCGGCCTTCTGCTCGGCGGATGCCAACCGGAGCTCGAACCGGCGGTACGCGTCGGACACACAGATCCGTGACACGTCGTGGAACACCAGGTCCACCACCTGAAGATCGTCGTCGTTCTCCTGGTCGCCGATGATGGCCCGGAGGTGCAGTCTGCTGTGACCGACAGCGATCGACCACGGCTTCACCGACCCCTCGATCCGCAGGGGCAGTTCGCCTCGAACGACCTGGCGCTCAGTCAACTTTCCTCCATTCACCACGAGAAAGATCTGTTGCGAAAGTCGACCAGAGTCGTAGCTGATCAAGCGCAGTGGGGCGGTGGCCACGAGACACGACAGGTCGCGGCAGACCTAGTGGCCGGTTGGCCTTGGTGCACCGGAGTCGGGGTCCAGGCCCGCCTTCCAGCGCTTCTGCCGTTCAAGCCAGTGCACGTAGCGCGGGGAGGCGTCGCGCAGGTCGATGCTGAGGGGGTAGGGATCGAACTCGTCCAGGAGCAGCCTGCGGAGGAACTGGACCATCCCCGTGGGAAAGAGCGTGAAGTCGTCGCGGGTATGTCGGCCGCAGACCAGGACGGGCCACCGGTCGGGGTCGGCGGCGGTGGTCAGCCAGCACAGAATGTCGGCACCCGAGGTGACGCCCCACGCGAGGATGTGGTTCGGGTCGACGTCGAGACCTTCCTGACCGCCCAGCATCTCCCAGGTGTCCCGGGCGTTCTCCGTCTCCTCCTCGAAGGTCCCGGGGTCCCACTGGATGTACGGCTTGGGCAACGGCATGAGGATGCCGACGCCGGCGAACGAGCCGGCGCCGTAGATGGACATGAAGGCCATGTAGTCGCGCGGGAACCGCGTGCCCCACCGAGCCTCCGCTGTCGACCAGTCGATCTCCTCGTCCGCTCCGAGATCAGCAGGCATGATCGCGGCCAACGCTGCGATGCCCGTCGGGTCTTCCACGGCAGTCCCTTCGACGACGTGGCCGCGAGCCTACGAGGCCACACCGACACACGCCGCAACCAGATCAGACGCACCAGCGACCGTGAGGAGCCGGGCGGGGTGGCGTCATCAGAGCCAGCCGTTGTCGCGGGCCCTGCGCACCGCCTCGGCACGGTCGGCCGCGCCGAGCTTCTGCACCGCAGCGGAGAGGTGGTTGCGCACGGTGCCGGTCGACAGGTGCACCCGGCGGGCGATCACCGCCACCGGAGCGCCGAACTCCGCCAGCCGCAGGGTCTCCAACTCCCGGGGGGTCAACGGGCACGTTGGCAGCGTCAGCGCGTCGGCGGCCAGCGACGGGTCGACGTACCGGCCGCCGCCGTGCACCCTGCGGATCACGTCGGCGAGCGCGCCGCCGGGCGATCCCTTCGGGATGAACCCGCGTGCGCCGGCGGTCAACGCCTGCCGCAGGTGACCCGGGCGGCCGTGCCCGGTCAGCACCACCACCGCACAGGTCGGCAGCGCCCGGGTCAGCTCGGCGGCGACGGCGATGCCGTCCAGGCCCGGCATCTCCAGGTCCACCACGGCCACATCCGGGCGGTGCGCCAGCGTCGCGTCGACCGCCGCCCGGCCGTCGGCGGCCTGGGCCACCACCTCGATGTCCGGCTCCAGCCCCAGCAACGCGGCCACGGCGACCCGCATCAGCTCCTCGTCGTCGGCGAGCAGGACGCGGATCACGCGATCACCGGCACGGTGGCCTCCAGGGTGAACACCGCGTCCTCACGGCGCACCCGCAGCTCGCCGCCGGTGGCGGCCAGCCGGTCGGCCAGCCCACGCAGGCCGTGGCTGTGCGCGTCCGGGCCCCGGTCGTCGGCGCCGTCGTTGGCCACCGTCATCCTGACCACGTCCTTCTCCCGGTCGATGCGGATCCGGCACCAGTCGGCCCGGCTGTGCCGCAGCACGTTCGTCCCCGCCTCGCGCAGCACCACCGCCAGTTCGGTGGCGGCGCGCTGCGGCAGGTCGGCCGGCGTCGGCGGCACCGTGCAGCGCACCCCGCAGGAGCGCAGCACCTCCGCCACGGCGGCCAACTGTTCGCCGAGGTCGACCGCGCGGTAACCGTGCACCGTCTCGCGGACCTCGGTCAACGCCGAGGCGGCGAGCCGCTGCACCTCGGTGGCCTCCCGGCCGGCCCGCTCCGGGTCGACCGGCACCAGGCGGGCGGCGAGCTCGGCCTTCACCGCGATCACGGTGAGGCTGTGTCCCAGCACGTCGTGCACGTCGCGGGCGAAGCGCAGCCGCTCCTCGGCGGCGGCCAGCCGGGCCTGGGCGGCCTGACCCTGCCGGGCCTGCACGAGCAGGTCCCAGAACCAGACCTGGAACCCGTTGACGGCGGCGACGGCCACCCCGACCCCGCCGGTCACGGCCAGGTGATGCACGACGGAACCGCCGGTCCAGCCGGCCACCCCCACCGCCACCAGCAGGACGCCGGCGGCCACCGCCAGCACGGCCGGCGGCCGGACCAGCAGCGGAGCGATGCCGATCAGCGATGCGCCCAGCCACGCCCAGGTGGGCCAGACACCGGCCGCCACCGGCCCCACCAGAGGAACGGTCAGCACCGCGACGCCGGCCAGGCCCACCTGGGCGCGACGCCGCCAGCGCTGGTCGAGCCACGGCGTCACGGCGGCGTACAGCACGGCGGTCTGCGTCACCGCGAAGGCCAGGATGCCGACGGCGCCGAGCGCCACCCGTACCCGGTCCGGCTCGCGGGTCAGACCGACCGCGGGCAGCAGCAGGCTCGCCCAGATGCCGGTGGCCAACGACAGCAGGGTCGCCTGGCGAGCGCGACGCAGCCGCCGGTCCGCCGCCGGGGACACCACCACGCTGACCACGGACCGATCCTAGGACCGCCCGCACCGGGCCCGCCCCTTCGCGATGTCACGGTTCGACCGTGCGATCCGCATGGTTTTCCGGTGACGGACGAACCTGCCGATGGCGGCGCCCGACCGGCACGGTGAATTCCATGACGACACTGACGAACGATGAGGTCCGGGACGTACCGCCGGTCGCGCCGTCGGCCGGTGGTGGGCGGCGCCTGCTGCGGCACCTCGCCGAGATGGCGCTCGCGATGGTCGCTGGCATGCTGCTGCTCGCCCCGCTGTGGGGCGCCGTCGGCGCCGCGCTGGGGTTCTCCGGTCCACTGGACCGCCCGGACGTGGCCGCCCTGGTGATGGCAACGAACATGACCGTCGGGATGACGGTGTGGATGCGCTACCGGGCGCACCGCTGGGGGGCCGTCGGTGAGATGGCCGCCGCCATGTACGTCCCGTTCCTGCTGCTGCTCGTGCCGTTCTGGGCCGACCTGCTGGACGGCGACGCGCTGCTGCTCGGCGGCCACCTGCTGATGGTGCCGGCGATGGTGCTGGTGGCGGTGCGGCACCGGCACGAGGCACCGGCGCCGGTGCGTCGGCATCCGGCCGCGGTGGCGCTCGCCCGACGCTGGCCGACCGGGTTGGCGCTGCTGATGACCGCGGACATGTGGGTCGAACCCCGCGTGGTCAGCCCGTGGACAATGCTGGTGCTGCCCGGCGGCTACCTGCTGGTCGGCGTGGTCCGCGGCACGCTGCGCGGGCCGGGCGTGCTCGCCACCCAACTGCTCGGCCTGACCGCCTGGGTCGCGCTGACACTGGTGGCGGTCGCGGCCGGCGGACGAACGGCCGCGTGGCTGGTGGCGTTCGGTTGGCTGGCGCACGCGGTGTGGGACCTGGTGCACCACCGCAACGGTCGGGTGGTGCCGCGCGGCTACGCCGAGTGGTGCGGAGTCCTGGATGCGGCGCTGGCCGGTACCGTGATCCTGGCGATCCTGACCACCGGCGGCTGACCCGTCCGTCCATCGGCAGGCGGTGTTGTGCCGGTCGGCGCAGCGGGTGCGACGGCGTGATGAAAGGCTTGGCGCATGAGTTCCGCACCTGCACAGCACGACGCACCTACCGACACCACCCCCGACGGCTCCGACGAGGCGCACGCCTTCACGGAGCTCGGGCTGCGCGCCGAACTGCTGGGCGCGCTGGCCGCCCTCGGTTACGAGGAGCCCACCCCCATCCAGCGGGAGGCGATCCCACCGCTGCTGGAGGGTCGGGACCTGCTGGGTCAGGCCGCCACCGGCACCGGCAAGACGGCGGCGTTCGCGCTGCCGCTGCTGAACCGGATGCCGGCACACCGCCAGGGCGGGGACCCGGTGGCGCTGGTGCTGGTGCCGACCCGCGAGCTGGCGGTGCAGGTCTCCGAGGCGTTCCACCGCTACGGCAAGGACCTGGGCGCGCGGGTGCTGCCGATCTACGGCGGGCAGCCGATCGGGAGGCAGCTGCGGGCGCTGGACAGCGGGGTCGACGTGGTGGTGGCCACCCCGGGGCGGGCTCTGGACCATATCGCCCGGGGCACCCTGCGGCTGGGCGGGCTGGCCACGGTGGTGCTCGACGAGGCCGACGAGATGCTCGACATGGGCTTCGCCGAGGACATCGAGGCGATCCTGGAGCACGCCCCCGCGCAGCGCCAGACCGTGCTCTTCTCGGCCACCATGCCCGGCCGGATCGACGGGATGGCCCGCCAGCACCTGCGCGAGCCGGTCCGGATCGAGATCGGCCGGGAGCAGCAGGTGGCCGGCGAGGCGCCCCGGGTGCGGCAGAGCGCGTACATCGTGACCCGGGCGCACAAGCCGGCCGCGCTGGGCCGCGTGCTGGACGTGGAGTCACCCACCGCCGCGATCGTGTTCTGCCGCAGCCGGGAGGAGGTCGACCGGCTGACCGAGACGATGAACGGCCGCGGCTACCGGTCCGAGGCGCTGCACGGCGGGATGAGCCAGGAGCAGCGCGACCGGGTGATGGGACGGCTGCGGGCGGGCACCGCCGACCTGCTGGTGGCCACCGACGTGGCGGCCCGCGGGCTGGACGTCGAGCAGCTCACCCACGTGGTCAACTACGACGTGCCGTCGGCGCCGGAGTCGTACGTGCACCGGATCGGCCGGGTCGGGCGGGCCGGGCGGGAGGGCGTGGCCATCACCCTCGCCGAGCCGCGCGAGCACCGGATGCTCAAGACCATCGAGCGGGTGACCGGCCAGCGGATCACGATCGACAAGATCCCGACGGTGGCGGACATGCGTACCCGCCGGCTGGAGCTGACCCAGGGGGCGCTGCGCGAGAGCCTGCTCGAGGACGACCTGGACCCGTTCCGGGTGATCGTGGAGACGCTGACCGACGAGTTCGACCTGATGGAGGTCGCGCTCGCCGCCGTGAAGTTGGCGCACGAGGTGACCTCGCCGGGTTCGGACGACGAGGAGGAGATCCCGCAGGTGCCCGTGCGCGGCCCGCGCGAGGGTCGGCCCGAGGCCGGCGGTCGGGGCGGTGACCGGCGCGGTGGCGGCCGGCCGCGTGGGGGCGGTAACACCGCCCAGGTCTTCATCGGGCTGGGCCGGCGCGCTGGCGTCCGCCCGCAGGACCTGGTCGGGGCGATCACCGGTGAGACCGGGATCAGCGGCCGGGACATCGGCTCGATCGAGATCGCCGACCGGTTCTCGCTGGTGGAGGTGCCGCAGGGCGTGGCCGACGAGGTGATCGCGGGGCTGCGCGGCAGCACCATCAAGGGCCGCAAGGCCACGGTGCGCCGGGATCGCGGCGGCGACCGCTGAGCGTGCCGCCGGCGGCCGTCGGGTCCGACGGTCGCCGGCGGGAGGATCAGAGGGGGTACGGGCCGAACCGGCCCCACGCCACCACGGCGGCGAGGACGAGCAGCACCGCGCAGACCACGGCGCCCTGCGTCTCGAGGCGGCGCCTGTCCGCCGTGTCCTGGGTCTTCGCCCGGCGTACGTGCACCAGGATGCCGCCGACCATGACGATGACCAGCCCGACGGCGGCCAGCGCGGTGAGCACGGTGGCGATGCCGGTGAGGGCGGGCAGGACGAGCCCGAGGGCGGCCAGCAGTTCGACGGCGCCGAGTGCCTTGACCTGGGACGGCGGGACCGGGTCGACCCAGCCCATCCGGTCGCGGAGCTTCTCCTTGGGCTGGGTCAGTTTGGCCGCGCCAGCGCCGGCGAACACGGCGGCGAGCAGGATCTGGATGATCCAGAGCAGCACGTTCACGGGGGTTTCCTCCGGGGGGTACCGCCTCACGGCGGAGAGGTAGTTGAGGGTTCAAGCGCGACAGTACGGTTCCTCGATCGACTCGTACAGCACGAAGCCCCCGCCGTCCGGAGACGGCGGGGGCTTCGTTGCCGAACGTCAGGCCGCGGCGAGCGCCGGGCCGTCCAGCGACTCGACGTCGGCCGGGCGCAGCGCCAGGGCGAGCACGTCGGCCACGTCGGCCAGGGTGTGCACGGTCAGCGCCGAACGCACCTCGGTCGGCAGGTCGTCCAGGTCCGGCTCGTTGCGCGCCGGGATGATCACCTCGGTGAGGCCCGCCCGGTGCGCGGCGAGCAGCTTCTGCTTCACCCCGCCGATCGGCAGCACCCGCCCGGAGAGCGTCACCTCGCCGGTCATCCCGAACTCCGGGCGGACCGGACGGCCGGTGACCAGTGAGGCGAGCGCGGTCACCATGGTGATGCCGGCGCTCGGACCGTCCTTGGGCACCGCGCCCGCCGGGACGTGCAGGTGGATCCTGCGCCCGGCCAGGGCGTTCGGGTCGATGCCGAGCCGGCGCCCGTTCGAGCGCAGGTAGGAGAGGGCGATGTGCGCCGACTCCTTCATCACGTCACCGAGCTGGCCGGTCAGGGTCAGCCCCGGCTCGCCCTCCATGCTGGTCGCCTCGATGAAGAGGACGTCCCCGCCGGCGCCCGTGACGGCGAGGCCGGTGGCCACGCCGGGCACCGCGGTGCGCTCGGCCGACTCCGGGGTGAACTTCGGCCGGCCCAGGTAGCCGGCGAGGTTCCCGGTGTCGACGCGTACCGGCGTCGGGTCGGTCGCCAGCGCCACCGCCACCTTGCGCAGGATCTTGGCCAGAGCACGCTCGAGTTGCCGGACCCCGGCCTCCCGCGTGTACTCCCCCGCGATCAGCGCCAGGGCATCGTCGGCGATGCTCACCTCGTCGGCGGTCAGCCCCGCCCGCTCCCGCTGCCGTGGCAGCAGGTGGTCGCGGGCGATGGCGACCTTCTCGTCCTCGGTGTACCCGTCCAGGGTGACCAGTTCCATCCGGTCCAGCAGCGGACCGGGGATGGACTCCACCACGTTGGCGGTGGCCAGGAAGAGCACGTCGGACAGGTCGAGGTCGACCTCCAGGTAGTGGTCCCGGAAGGTGTGGTTCTGGGCCGGGTCGAGCACCTCCAGCAGGGCGGCGGCGGGGTCGCCGGCGTAGCCGGCGGCCAGCTTGTCCACCTCGTCGAGGAGCACGACCGGGTTCATCGAGCCGGCCTCGCGCAGGGCACGCACGATCCGACCGGGCAGCGCGCCGACGTAGGTGCGCCGGTGGCCGCGGATCTCGGCCTCGTCGCGCACGCCGCCGAGCGAGACCCGGACGAAGTTGCGGCCGAGCGCCCGGGCGACGGACTCACCGAGGCTGGTCTTGCCGACCCCGGGCGGGCCGGCGAGGGCGAGCACCGCGCCGGAGCCGCGACCGCCGACCACGCCGAGGTTGCGCTCGGCCCGGCGGTTGCGCACCGCGAGGTACTCCAGGATGCGGTCCTTCACGTCGGCCAGGCCGGCGTGGTCGGCGTCGAGCACCGCCCGGGCCTCGCCGAGGTCGGTGTTGTCCTGGGTACGCGTACCCCACGGCATCTCGAGGACGGTGTCCAGCCAGGTACGGATCCAGCCGGCCTCCGGAGAGGCGTCACTGGCCCGCTCCAGCTTGCCGACCTCGCGCATGGCCGCCTCGCGGACCTTCTCCGGCAGGTCGGCGCCCTCCACCCGGGAGCGGTAGTCGGCCGAGCCGTCCGGCTCGTCCTCACCCAACTCCTTGCGGATCGCGGCGAGCTGCTGGCGGAGCAGGAACTCCCGCTGGGACTTCTCCAGCCCCTCCCGGACGTCGGTGTTGATCTGCTCGGTGACCTCCTGCTCGGCCAGGTGCTCCTTGACCCAGCCGACCAGCAGCTCCAGCCGGGCGGTGACGTCCGGCGCGACGAGCAGTTCGGTCTTCTGCTCCAGACTCAACCAGGGCGCGTAGCCGGCCGAGTCGGCCAGCTCGGAGAGGTCGGTCATCCGCTCCATGGCGTCGATGACCTGCCAGGCCCCACGCTGCTGGAGCACGGAGGTCGTCAGGGCGCGGTACTCGCGGGCGAGTTCACGGGCCCGTCCGGCGGGGGCGGGTTCGTCGAGTTCGGTCGCCTCGACCCAGAGGGCGGCGCCGGGGCCGGGCACGCCGGAGCCGATCCGGGCCCGGGACAGGCCACGGATGACGGCGGCGGGCTCACCATCGGGCAGCCGGCCCACCTTCTCGATGGTGGCGACCGTGCCGACGGGGCCGTACTCACCGTCGATGCGGGGCACGGCGAGCAGCTTGCGGTCGCCGGTCGCGCGGGCTGCGTCGACCGCGGCCTGAGTGGTCGGGTCGAGGGTCACCGGGATGACCATGCCGGGCAGCAGCACGGCGTCGGTCAGGGGAAGTACCGGAAGAGTTGCCATCGAACACCTGCTATCGCGTTGACTTGAGCGTGTCTCACTCAAGTAACAAAGCGTTCCCCTTGTTCCGGGGTGTGACCCAGACCACTGTCCGCGGTGGGGTGGCGACCGGGAAGCAGCAGCTCACAGACCAGTCGGCCACCGCCGGCCACCGCCACGGCCAGCGGGATGGCCAGGCTGATCGCGGCCAGGGCGACCACGATCCGGCCGGGCAGCCCGGCGGCGGCGGCGACCAGGGTCAGCGCGGCGAAGACCACCAGCTTCACCCGCGTACGGGACAGGGGGACCACGCCGGTCTCCCGGGAGGGTGCGACGACGGAGGACATCTCTCTCCTTCTGGTGCGGAGGGTCGGTCAGAGCAGGACGAGCAGCGCGGCGCCGACGGCCGCGGCCGGGATCGTGGTGATCACGGTGGCCAGCACCGCGGAGTGCCGCCGCATGGCAGCCAGCGGGATCAGCGCGTCGCCGTCCTGGCTGATCGCGTTGGCGACCAGGGTGGGCAGCGGCAGCCCGCCGCTGACGTACAGCCCGGTGAAGACGATCTGCACCGCGCATCCCGGGATGAGGCCGATGGTGGCGCCGATCAGCACACCGACCAGCCCGGTGACGGCCAGTTGGGAGCCGTCGAAGCCGGTGGTGGTGGTGACGATCTGCCAGCTGACGTAGGCCACCGCCACCCACACGGTGACGAAGGACGCCTCGTGCGCGCTGTGCCGCATCGTGGCCCGGATCGAGCGGGGTTGCGCGGTCTCCAGGCTGTCGTCGGCCAACCGGCCCCCGCCGGACGCGAAGATCAGCACGGCGGTCAGCGTGCCGAGCACGCCGAGCGCCAGGTACGGGTCGAGCCCACCCAGGGTGCGGGTGAGCGCGTCGGGGTCGACCAGCTGGAAGACCACCGGCACGGAGACCAGGAACGCCGGGGTGGTCAGACCCCAGAACGCCGTGGACGCGGGCACCCGCGGCAGCAGCCCGGCGAGCAACCGCCGCGCGCCGGCCAGGTCCGGACCGCCGGCGGCGACGAGGCCGGCCGGGGCGGACGCGCCGACCGGAAGCGCCGGGACGGCCGGGCCCGCGCCGACGGGAACGACCTCGGCGCGTGGGGCGTCCGTGGCGGACCTCCGGCGCGGAGTCCGGGCCGGATCGATACCGAGCGCGTCGACGACGTACCCGGTGACGAGGCCGACCGCGAAGAGCAGCAGGTGGATCTTCAACGCGAACAGGGGGTTCCAGGCCAGCACCACCCACGACGAGTCCCCCATGGTGGCCGCCAGGGCGGCGACCACGGTACCGAAGGAGACCTTTCCGCGGGCGTACAGCGGCATGAGGACGATGGCCCCGCCACAGCCGGGGCTCACCCCGAGCAGCGCCCCGACCAGCGGGCCGAGTCGGGGGCGCCGGGTCAGGCCGTCGGTCGCCCGGTCGCCGTAGCGCCATCGCAGCCAGCCGAAGAGCGCGACCAGCACGGCCACGTAGACGCCCACCTGCATGAACGCGTCCGCGAGCGGA
This sequence comes from Micromonospora yongxingensis, assembly GCF_052601155.1. NCBI lineage: Bacteria > Bacillati > Actinomycetota > Actinomycetes > Micromonosporales > Micromonosporaceae > Micromonospora > Micromonospora yongxingensis. Next base: position 196,494 of record NZ_JBQXEO010000008.1, on the reverse strand, counting down.
CGGAGCACGAGATCGGTCACGGCACACCTCCACAGAGCGACAGGCGCCGGGCCGCCCACCACACGGGAGCGGCCCGGCGGGACGGCGTCAGGTGACCTTGCTCTTGACCTTGGTCACGACACCACCGGCGACGCCGGGGTTGGTGCCGTACAGGCGCGGATCACCCGGGGCCAGGACCGGTTCGGGGGCGTGGGCGCGCGGGCTGTGGTCGTAGGTGAACTCGCCCTTGCCGTCCGGGCTGGGCCCGGAGGCCCAGCGGCCCTCGGACGCGTCGGTGCCCGGTGAGAAGTCCAGGTAGGTGTAACTCCACTCCTTGGTGAACTCCTTCGAGTCGGGGAAGGCGTCCGGCACCGGCATCTCCTCCAGGCCGTCCTCCTTGAGCTGCTCGATGGCCGCGAGCCACATGTTCTGGTGCATGGTGTCGCGGGCCAGCAGGAAACGCAGCATCTGCTTCACGCCCGGGTCGTCGGTCATGTTGAACAGCCGCGACACCTGGAGCCGCCCCTGCGCCTCCGCGGTGACGTTGAGCTGGAAGTCGGCCATCAGGTTGCCGCTGGCGGTGACGAACGCGCCGCTCCACGGCACTCCGTTGGAGTCGGCCGGCAGCGCGCCGCCACCGCCGTGGATGAAGTGCGCCGGATTCGACCCGGCGTAGATGGCGCCGACCATCGGGTTGTCGTCCGCCGCCTCCTGGAGTGACAGCGGCGCGTTCTCCAGCAGTCGGGTGATCATCGTGGCGATCATCTCGACGTGGCCCATCTCCTCGGTACCGACGTCGAGCAGCAGGTCCTTGTACTTGCCGGGCAGCCGGCAGTTCCACCCCTGGTAGAGGTACTGGTTGGCGACCGTCATCTCGCCCCACTTGCCGCCCAGGATCTCCTGCAGGCGTCGGGCGAACGCAGCGTCCGGGCCGTCCGGTTTGGCCTCGAACTGCAGGTCCTTGACGTGGCTGAACATGTGTCCTCCTCGGTGCCGGGAAGCTGGTAACGAGGGGGTTCCCACGCCGCTGACCCGTCCGGGCCATCTCGTGTCCCGTCGGGGTCAGACCACCGGACGGCAGCTCGGCAGCAGCACCTCGAGCGCCACGCCACGTGGGCGCACCCGGTGCACGCGGACGGCTCCGCCGTCCACCGCGACCAACTGCCGCACGATCCACAGCCCCAGCCCGGACATCCCGCCGCCGGGCGCCGGCCGGCGCACCGCGGTCAGCAGCGCGTCGTCCACCCGCCCCTCGTCGGTGACGAGGATGCTCAGGCCGTCGCCGCGCAGCGCGGCGTAGAGCCCGATCTGCCCCTCCGCCGGGCCGTGCCGCAGCGCGTTCTGCACCAGGTTCACCAGCACCTGCCGGGTACGTCCGGCCGGCACCGGGCAGGAGCCGGCGCGCATGGTGGCTCGGGCCGTCCGACGGTGTGCCGGCACCAGGGCGGCCGCCTCCCGCAGGATCCCGGCCAACGGCACCGTCGGCTCCGGTTGGGTGGCCAGTGCCAGTGCACCGGTGCCGGCGGTCGCGTCACGCAGCAGGTTCTGCAGGTGGGCCGCCTGATCGCGGGCCAGCTCGCTGATCGCGCGGCGGTCGGCGCCGGTCAGCTCCCGGCGCTCGTCGGCCAGGGCCCGGGTCAGCGAGGTCAGGGTGCTCACCGGGGTACGAAACTCGTGGCACAGCACGCGCAGCAGCAGGTCGGAATCGGCGTCCGAGAGCCGTCTGTCACCCGGTCCGGGTTCCGCCCGTCGCAATCCTCGCAACAACCCCTGCAGACCGTGACGTGCGCGCATCCAACCGACTCCCCTCGTTCGGTGCGTAGCCGCATGATCGGTACCCGCTGGGGAACGGCCCAGACATGCCGGGCACCCCCACTATCAGACTCGCCGTCGTGGACGACCACCCCCTCTTCGTTCGCGGCCTGGAACTGCTGCTCCCGTTGAGCACCGACAACCGGGCCGAGGTGGTCGGCTCGACCGGCGACGCCTCCGCCGCAGCCGCCATGGTCAGCCGTTGCATGCCCGACCTCGCCCTGGTCGACCTCCACATGCCCGCGCCGGGCGGCATCCGGGCGGTGGCCGCCATCCGGCGGACGACACCACGGGTACGGGTGGTGGCGATGTCCGGTTCCACGGACCCGGCGCCCGCACTGGACGCTCTGCGGGCCGGCGCCGAGGGGTACCTGCCGAAGACCAGCGAGCCGGAGGAGCTGCTGCCCCCGCTGCTGGCCATCCTCGACGGCTGGGCGGTGCTGCCGGCGGACCTGCTGCGGGCCGTGCTGCGGCCCTCGCGGGCCGCACCGGTCGACCTGGACGACGAGGAACGCCGCCTGCTGCGGGCGATCGCCGCCGGCCGCAACACCGTCGACATCGCCGAGGAACTGCACGTTTCGGAGCGGACGGTGAAACGGATGACCGCCACGCTGCTGCGAAAGCTGCGGGTATCCACCCGGGCGGAGGCCGCCGCCGCCGCCGGCCACGCCGGCCTGCTCGGCGAATGAAGGCCGGTCGGCTCCCGATTCGGCGCCGTTCGCTGTTATACGACGACAGAATCGCGACGCGCCGAAATGAAAAGGGCGCATATTGTTGCGGTTTCCCCGGGTGGTGGGTCAGACTTTGGACACATCCCGCCACACACAGGGAGTAATCGGCAATGGCGAGAAAAGTAATCACGGTGCTGACCGACGACCTCGACGGTGGGAAGGCAGACCGTACGGTCGAGTTCAGCCTCGACGGCGTGGCCTACACGATCGATGTCTCGGACGAGAATGCCGGCGTCCTGCGCAAGGCGTTGGATCCGTACATCAATGCGGGTCGGCGGATCGGGCGGGGCGGCCCGGTGGAGAGCACTCGGGCAGTCCGGCGGCCGGGGCGACCCAGCGGCGCCGGAATGGATCGGGAGCAGAACCGGGCCATCCGGGAATGGGCTGTCAAGAACGGCTACAAGATTTCCGAACGGGGCCGCATCCCGGTCGAGGTGGTCGAGGCGTACAAGAACCGCTGATCGGCGAACGACAGACGGGGTCCCGCCGGAAACGGCGTGGCCCCGTCGGATTGTCCGCAGCCGTCTTTCGGGCCGGGTCACTGCCCGCCGCTACGCGCCGTAGGCGCACGGCGCGGCGGCCGGCCACCCGGGTCGTCCGCCCCGGGCGACCGGCCGCCGCCGGTACTCAGATTCAGTTGACCTCGATACGTACCGCGTCGAACGCCGGTGTCTGGTTGGCGCGTTCCATCATCGGCAACCGGTGCGAACCGTCGCCGGCCCAGACCGCACACTGCGCGGTGCCCGACTCCGGCAGACCCGGGATCTGGATGGTCACCTCGTCCGGCTGGGCACTTCCGCGCCCGTCCTCGGTGGCGACGAAGAACGCGGGCACCTCCTGCGGCTCGGGCGGAGCGGTCAGGCTGTCCAGCATCCGGCAGGCGGTGTGGAAGTGCCCGCGGACCAGACCCTGCTCGTTGAGCAGCGAGCTCTCCACGTAGTAGCCGCCCTGGCCCGCCGCGAGGAAGCGGTCCCGGATCAGGTTGCGGGTGCTGACCCGCAGGGTGAAGGCCTGGTTGCGGCCGACCTGCCCGGGGAACTGGGTGATCAGCAGCGACGGGTTGTTGGCGGCCGCGCCGACCTCACCGAATTCGGTGCTCACGCAGCGGTTGCCGTTCTGGAAGCCGTCGTGCGGCTGGAGCTGGCTCTCGTCGCAGTCGTTGGCCAGCACGCCGAGCCCGGCGCCGGGGGCGTTGCCACCGTTGTTTCCGCCGCCGGTGTTGCCGCCTCCGGTGTTGCCGCCGCCGGTGTTGCCGCCGCCGGTGTTGCCGCCACCGGTGTTACCGCCTCCGGTGCTCCCACCATTGTTGCCACCGGTGTTTCCACCGTTGCTGCCGCCGGTCGGCTGCACCTGGCACTCGGCGAGCTGCGCCAGACCCTGCGGGCGAGGCCCGACCCGGTCGATGGCCGTCGTGATCCGGTCCAGCACCGCACGCCGCTTCGCGGCCAGCGGCTGGAGGATCGAGGTGCGGATGAAGGCTTCACCCTTGCTGCCCTCGGCGGCCAGCCGGCGGTCGGCCTCGGCGATCTGGGACTGCAACTGCGCGAGGTTGCGGTCCACCTCGGCCCGCGCCCGGTCCGGCACCTGCGGCAGCTTCGCCGTCACGTCCGGGCAGGCGACGGCCGAGCCGGTGCCGGCCGTACCGTCCTTGCCGTCCTCACACTCAGTGACCGACTGCTGTCCGTCACCCCAGTGGTTGCGCACCCACCGACCGTTCTGCCAGGTCCGGGTGGTCGAACCGCCGCCGGTCGGCGCGGTGGCGCCCGGGCTCGGTTCCACGCACTGCCCCGCAGCCGGTCGCGGCTTGTTCGTCCGCCGGTCCTGGGCCGACGAGATCTGGGTCACGGCGACGACTCCGCCAAAGACCACGAGCGTGCCGACAACGGCCAGCAGACGCTTGCTCCGCGCGTTGCCGGATGACCGGCGCGCCCGAGTGGACCTGCGCATCGAATTGCTCTCCTTCTCGATCCGGTAGTGGATTCCTGCCCTCGGCGGACCGACGGATGTGAGATGGCACGGCACGGCGGCGACCACCGTGACCTACCCCGTAACGTGTCGATGGCCGACGATGCCCTTTCCGCACCGTCTCCCGCGCCCGGTCGACGCGGATGGGAGATCCTGTTCATTCGCGCAGGAGTACGGGACGGCGCCCGGGAAGGTTCAACCGGCGCACAGAAAATTGCCGCGGCCCCGGGGGGAGCCGGTGGCAAGAAGCGTCAGCAGGTGAAAAGGTGCCGGTCAGTCGGCACAGAGGTGGTCGAACGCGAAGCCACCGGCCAGCTCGTGCCGGCGCTGGCTCAGCGCGACGATCTCGGCGGTCAATTGGGCACGCGGCAGCAGTTCCTGACCGCCGATCTCGGCGGCGCGCAGTCGCTCGCCGACGGCGACCGTGGCGAGATCCTCGGCCAGCCGGGCCGTGTCGATGCCGCAGGAGAACCGGTGTTCGGTCACCGAGACCCGCTCCACCAGGCACGCGTCGGGTCGGACGTGCACCCAGCTCCACCCCTGCGCCGGGCCGTCCGCCCACCGCACGTGCAACCCGCGCACGATCGGGTCGGCCAACTGCCGTCCCACGTACGCCTCGACGGCCGCCGCGCGGGCCAGCGCGCCGAGGTCGTTGACCGGTCCGGTGCGACCGTCCGGCAGCCGGCCGAGGATGTCCCGGAAACCCACCGGTGCGGCCTCGCCCCCGGCACCGCTCGCCCCGGCACCGCCCGCCGCGTAGGCGCGCGCGTCGAGCACGTACTCCACCAGACGTCGGCCGTGCTCGGCCGCCCGCAACGTCGGCGACCCGATCCGCAGCACCGGCAGGCCCACCGCCGCGCTCACCGCGTCCTTGAGCCGTTCGGCGCGCTGCTGCGCCGAGCCGGCCGCTGCGACGGGGCCGATCTCCACGGCGACGATCGGGCGGCCGGTGTCGACGGCGCAGATCACGAAGTCGAAGCCGGCCCGGCTGGCCGTACTCCACTGGCTGCCGGTGACACCCGGCGGACGCCCCTGGACCAGCTCGCTGAGCCGGCGCGCCGGGTAGACGTGGTGGCCGGCGCGGGTGAACAGCGCGCCGTCGGCGGGCACGGCCCGCAGCCAGCCGCGATCGTCGCTGACGGTGCTCGTCATCTGCCTGATCCATCCGCCGGTCGGTCGAGCCGCGCCGAGTCTAGGTGGTCGATCATGGCCCGCGCCTCGGCGGTGCGGCCGGTGTCTACTCGGCGGCGCCCATCACCAGGCCCTCGATGGTGTGCTTCTGCCGGATCGGCTCCAACCGCTCCACCACCGGGCAGGGCAGGTGCTCCCGGACCAGCTCGGGCAGGCACTCCCAGTAGCCGTGGGTGACGGCCATGTCGTGGTGGGCAGCGTTGCCGGCGCCGGGCGCGTCCACGCCGAGCACGAGGACCGGGCGGGCCGACTGGGAGATGTTCGGGGTGCCGCGGTGGATGGTCAGCGCCGACCGGGCCGAGATGTCTCCGCGTTGCGGGTACTTGCGCACCGCCCGCTGCTGGTAGCGGGCGTAGCGCTCCCGGGGCGGGAACATCTCGTGGTCGAATTCGGCGCCGTCGTCCCACTGGGTGCCGGGGGCGATCTCGAACGGCCCCATCTCCTCCACCGTGTCGACGGTGGTCAGGTTGAACGCCAGCGAGGTGAGGCGCCGCTGTCGCCGGGTCTCCTCCGGCATCGGGAAGTCCCGGTGCCAGGGCTGCATCGCCGCCCCGGGGAAGGGGATGTCGAAGCCCAGCTCGACGATCTCGTACTCCGGGCCGAGCACCGCTTGGCAGACCGACACCACCCACGGATGGGTGACCAGCTCGACGAAGCCGCGTAGCTGTTCCGGATGGATCTCCACGTACCAGCGCTGCGGGCCACGACCGACGGCTCCGTCGGGGCGGGAGCGCGCCTCCTCGAAGGCGGCGGCGACGTCCTCGCCCACCTGTTCGACCCAGGCCGGGTCGAAGGCGCCACGGCAGGCCGTGATGCCGTCGCGGTAGAGATCGCCGAGTGCCTCGAGGGGCACCTCGTCACCGTCAGGTGTGGGGTGGGCGGCGGGTGCCGCGGCCGGGGTAGCGCGCATCGGGGGCCTCCTCGGGGGCGGAGCGATCCTTACAACGTTGTAGAAGCGTGCCAAGACACGCACCACCGCGCCAGCGACCGACCTGGCGCTGTGACCCGTATCACAGCTCGGCGGTGTTCCAGAGGTCCCCGCCCGGTGTATCCAGCCGGGTCGCCGGTAGTGGACCGGCCGGGAGGTCAGCATGTCGCGACAGCAGTTCGGGGTCCTTCCCGGAAACGGCCCGGGCGCGAGCGGGCGTCCGGGCGACCCCCCTCGACGTACCGGTCGACCCCGGCTGGCCGGCGACCCGACCATCCTCCGGCGACCGCGCGCCGGCCGAGCGGGACGGCACCATCGCCTCGCCCCGGCGCCGACCACCGCCCGCCCGGCGACACCGACCACCGCCCCGGGTGTCGGCGTCGCCGCCCGACCCGCTCCGAGTGCGCCAACCGCTCCGGACCGGCGGGAACGAGGCCCGGCCGGGGCGGCGGACATCGCGCGCATCGCTGCCGACGCGGCCGCCGCGGTGCCCGGCGTCTCCGGCGCCCACCCGGCCACGGTCCGCCTGGACGACCGGTCCGTGAGCCTCGACCTGCGTCTGATCACCTGGTACGGCCACAGCGTGCCCGCCGTCGCCGACGCGGTCCGGGCGGCGGTCGCCGACCGGGTGGCCGCCGACACCCGGCTCACGGTGCAGACGGTGACCGTCACGGTGGACGACCTGCTCGTCCCCGGCGTCGACGTCACCGACGACGAGGTGACGGACCGGACCAGCGACCGGACGGCCGGAGTCTGACCATGCGGACCGCCAACCGGCTGGCATCGCTGCTGCTGGGCGCCGCCCTGCTCGTCGGCGGCACACTGCTGGCCGTGCAGGCGCTGCTGGTCGCGGTGGGTCGCCCGGCGCCGCTGCTCACCCCTACCGGCTGGTACGAGGCGCTGTCCACCCTTCGCTGGAGCGACCGGGAGGTCCGTACGGCAGCCGGCGGGTCGGTCCTTCTCGGCCTGGTCGTCCTGGCGGCCCAGTTGCGCCGCTGGACACCGGTGCGGCTGCGTGTCGACGAGCGGGACGGCTGGTACCTGCGGCGCCGCTGTGTGGAGCGCCGGCTGGCCGACGCGGCGGGCGCCGTGCCGGGCGTACGCCGGGCCCGGGTGCGGGTCCGCCGGCGCGGCGACCAGTGGCATCCCCGGGTACGCGCCACCGGCGACCCCACCGCCCGCGCCGAGGTCGAGTTCGCGGTGCGCCACGAGCTGGGTCGGCTCGTCGCACACGACGCCGGCCGGATCGAGATCCGGCTGCTGCCCCAGGGGCGGCCCGCATGAGCGACGCCGCGCACCGACTGCTGTGGACCATCGTGGCGCTGCTCCTGGTGCTGGGCGGCGCGGCCGCGCTGGTCGTCAGCTTCGGTCAGGTGCCCGGCGGCGACCCCGACGCGGTGCTGCTGGGCGCAGGGCTGCGGGACGCGTGGCGGCTGGCCGCGCCGTGGAGCACCCTGGCCGCCTCGGTCACCGGAGTGCTGGTGGCCCTCGCCGGGCAGCGCCTGCTGAGCCGGGAGCTGCGCCGGCCCGGCGAGGAGTTGCGGGGCACGCTGAGCCGCCGCGGGCACCACCCCGGCCGGACCCGGCTGTCCACCGAGGTGCTCGCCCACGCGCTGGAACGCGACCTGACCGGCAACCCCGGGGTCCGCCGGGCGCGGGTGGTGCTCACCGGTCCCCCGCCACGCCCGGACGTGTGGATCCGGATGGACCTGACCTCCGACGCCCGGGCCACCGGTGTACGCGAACACGTCCACGCCGCGGTCCGCCGGTTCGCGACGACCGCCGACTGCCAACCGGCGCACCTCGACGTGACCGCCCGGATCGAGCCCGCCCGACCCTGACCCGCGCCACGCCGGCATGATCGGTACCGGGACAGGCGGCGGACGGGGAGGTACGCGGGTGCGGGTGGTGTCGCTGGTGCCGTCGCTGACCGAGGCGGTGGCGCTGACCCTGCCCGGAGTGCTGGTCGGTGCCACCGACTGGTGCAGCCACCCGGCCGGGCTGGACGTCGCCCGGGTCGGCGGCAGCAAGTACCCGGACCTGGACCGGGTCCGGGCGCTGCGGCCCGACCTGGTGCTGCTGAACGTGGAGGAGAACCGTCGCGCCGACGCGGAGGCGCTGCGCGCCGCCGGCGTACCGGTGCGCGTCACCTATCCGCGTACCGTCCCGGGGGCCCTGACCGAGCTGGGCGAGGTGCTGGCCGAGCTGGGTGCGCCGGCGGAGCCGGCCTGGCTGCGGGCGGCCCGGCGGGCGTGGGCGGATCCGCCCCGGCTCGCGCCACCCCGCCGGGCGGTGGTCCCGGTCTGGCGTCGGCCGTGGGTGGTGCTCGGCGGCGACACCTTCGCCGGCGACGTCCTGCGCCGGCTCGGGGTCGTCAACGCGTACGACCAGCAGCCCGAGCGCTATCCCCGCCCGAGCCTGGCCGACCTGCGCGAGCAGAGGCCGGAGCTGGTGGTGCTGCCCGACGAGCCGTACCGGTTCACGGCCGACGACGGGCCGGAGGCGTTTGCGGGCGTACCGTGCGCCCTGCTCTCCGGACGACACCTCACCTGGTACGGCCCGTCGCTGGCCGAGGCGCCCGCCCTGCTGACCGACCAGTTGTCCCGGCCGGTCACGGCCGTCTGAGCGCACCGGCTCAGGTGGCGGCGCGGCCGCGCCGGGCAACCAGGACGCTGGCACCGATCGACACGGTCAGGGTCAGCACCACCACCGCGAGGGTCAGCCAGATCGGCAGCTTGCCCACCGGTGTCTCGGCCAGCATCAGCTTCACGCCCGCGAAGGCGAGCAGCAGGGCCAGCCCGTAACGCAGGTAGCCGAAGTGCCGCAGCAGACCGGCGAGGCAGAAGTAGAGACTGCGCAGCCCGAGCACGGCGAAGGCGGTGGCCGTCCAGACCAGGAAGGTGTTGGTGGTGATGGCGAGGATCGCCGCCACCGAGTCGATGGCGAAGACCACGTCGGTGGCCTCGATGGCGACCAGCGTCACCAGCAGCAGGGTGGCCCGGCGCCGACCGTCGACCCGGGCGGTGAACCGGTCGCCGTGGTACCGGGGCTCGGTGGGTACCACCCGCCGGAACAACCGCACCACCACGTTGCGCTCCGGGTTTACGTCGGGCTCTCCACGTACGGCCAGCCGCCAGCCGGTCCAGACGAGGAAGGCGCCCAGCACGAACGCTGCCCAGGCGAGCCGGTCCAGCAGCTCGGCGCCGGCGAAGATGAACAGGAGCCGGAACACGAGCGCGCCCACCACACCCCAGAACAGCACCTTGTGCTGGAGGCCGGGCGGGACCCCGAAGTAGCCGAAGAGGAGGGCGAAGACGAAGACGTTGTCCACCGAGAGCGCCTTCTCCAGCAGATAGCCGGAGTAGTAGGCGATGGCGGGATCGCCGCCGAGGCCGAACCAGACGACCAGCCCGAACAGCAGGCCCGCGCCGATCCAGACACCGCTCCAGACCAACGCCTCGCGCAGCTCGATGACGTGGTTGTCGCGGTGCAGAAGCACGTCGATGGCGAGCATGACGGCGATGACCGCGCCGACGGCCGCCCAGGCCCACAGCGGCACCGCGACCGTCGCCTCACCCACCCGGCGCCCCCCGCGTCGACCGTCGTGCACCGCCCCGCCACCGCGCCGGCCGGCCGTTCCCGAGCCTAGGCGAGCAGCCGATCCGGCGTTGGTGCTCCGGCGAAGTCGGTGCCCCGGCGTGACGGCCGGCGGCGGCGCTCAGGCGACCGGCATCACCCCGCACGCTCGATCCGGTGCAGCAGATCGGCCTCGGAAACCACAGCCAGCACCCGGCGGAACCCGTCGACCACCGGCACCGCGCTGACGCCGCGGTGCAGCAGCACGGCGACGATCTCCCGGTACGGGGTCTCCGCCACCACGGCGACGACCTCCCGGGTCATCACATCACCCACCTGCCGGGTCCTCATCACCGCCTCCCTCCGGTACGTCCACCTCGGACGCCACGAGCCGATGACGGCGGTGGTCAGGGTCGCCGGACCACGCCGTGGGGGGTCCAAGGTCCCGTGCCGTTGCGGTCCGTCGGCCCTGCCGCCGACATCGCCACCGGCGTCCAATGGAGATGCCACCGGGAAGCGCGGTGCGAGGCACAGAAGGGACGTGGAGACCATGACCGCGACGATCGAGCGGAACACCGGGACCACCGCTCCGGCGGTGGGCACCCCTCGGGAGAGGGCCGTCCGGTACGTCCTGGCCGGCACCCGGCTGGCGCTCGGATGGATCTTCCTCTGGGCGTTCATCGACAAGCTCTTCGGCCTCGGGCGGGCCACCGGGACGAAGGACGCCTGGATCAACGGGGGCAGCCCCACCAAGGGCTTCCTCACCTTCGGTGTGACCGGGCCGTTCAAGGACCTCTACGCCGGGATCGCCGGGGCCGCCTGGGCCGACTGGCTGTTCATGATCGGCCTGGCCGGAATCGGTGTCGCCCTGCTGCTCGGCGTCGGCATGCGCATCGCCGCCGTGGCGGGCGGGCTGCTGCTGGTGCTGATGTGGACCGCCGTCCTGCCTCCGGAGAACAACCCCTTCATGGACGACCACCTGGTCTACGCCGCGGTGCTGGCGGCGCTGGCGCTGGTCGACGCCGGCGACACCTGGGGCCTCGGCCGGGCCTGGGCGCGGCTGCCGATCGTCCGACGGGTGCCCTGGCTGCGGTGACCCACCCTTCGGCGGGCGTCACCACCGGTGACGCCCGCCGAAACGTGCCTGCCCGACCTGCGCCCGGCTGCCGCGCCGAGTGCGGGGTGCCGCCGCAGCCGGGAGCGGGTTCCGCCGGACCGCCCGGGGCCAGGTGGCGGGTCCGCCGCACATCGGTGGGGTGCGATCCGGCAGGATCGACGGTGACCGGACACATCACCCAGGACGGCAGGAGATCCCCGCATGAACCAGGCAGCAGGCGCCCGATCCGGCAAGCCCGAGGTGGGGCCGATCGAGGGTGCGCCGCCGGCCGACCTCGTGACCGAGGACATCACCGTGGGCGAGGGCCCGCAGGCCGAGCCGGGCCAACTGGCCAGCGTGCACTACGTGGGCGTGTCGCACTCCACCGGCGCCGAGTTCGACTCGTCCTGGAACCGGGGCGAGGCGTTCGAGTTCCCGCTCGGCGGCGGCCAGGTCATCGCCGGCTGGGACCAGGGCGTGGTCGGCATGCGTGTCGGCGGCCGGCGCCGCCTCACCATCCCGCCGCACCTCGGGTACGGCGACCGCGGCGCCGCCGGCGTCATCAAGCCCGGCGAGACGCTCGTCTTCGTCGTCGACCTGCTCGGCGTGCGCTGACCGATCCTCGGGGGTCGCCGGTTGACGCCGGCGACCCCACCCGACGGTCAGGCGGCCAGCGCCAGATCGGGGGGCGCGGGTGCCCGGCGTCGCTCTGCCTCGACCACCCGGGCCGGCTCCAGCACCGGCATCACCCGGTGCAGGCCGGTGGCACGCAGGACCCGGGCCACCACCGGGGTGGGATCGACCAGAACCAGCTCCCCGCCCCGCGCCCGGACCCGCAGGTGCGCGGCGAGCAGGGTGCGCACCCCGGCGGCGGAGAGCAGCCGCAACTGCGACAACTCCAGCCGGAGCACCGGGCGGGCCGGCGCGGACCACAGCGCGGACCGGAACGCGGCCACCGTGGCGATGTCGACCTCGCCGGCCACCCGCACCTGGACCACCTGGTCACCCACGCTGACCTGCACGTCCAACCGGTCGCTCTGCTCTCCCATACCGCTGAATCTAGCCCCCACCCCCGACATTTCCGCCCCTCCAGGGAGTGATTCCGGGTACGCCCAGGGTCATCCCCCGAGCCCACCCGGATCCCCCTGAGGGAGGAGGCCGGGGTGCCCGTCGCTCCGGCGCGAGATGCGGCTCACCGGCCACGCCACGCCGCCGGCGGACGCGAGCCCGGGGCCGGGACACCGACGGCCGGCACGCCGCGCACGGCGGCGCTCCGGGCCGGCGGGCATCGGCGGTGGAGAATGGGACGATGCTGATCCCCCGGCCCCGGCCACCCCGGCTCATCCGGCCCGTCCGCGAGCCGGCCACCGTCCCTCCCCCGCTGACCGGCGCGTGGGCCGCCACCGACCGCCGGCTCGACCAGGTCGACCTGCTGCCGCTCCCCGAGGGCGCCGTCGGTCCGGAGGACGTGCTGGTCGACCCGACCGGACGGGTGATCAGCGGCGACGAGGAGGGCCGGCTCTGGTGGTGGCCGGCCGACGCGCCTCCCGGCACCCAGCCACGGTTGCTGGCCGAGACCGGTGGCCGGCCGCTCGGCATCGAGTGGGACCCCTCCGGTGAGGCGCTGGTGGTCTGCGACGCGTACCGCGGGTTGCTGCGGGTCACACCCGACGGCGCCGTCCGCGAGCTCACCGGCACGGCACCGCCGGTGCACCTGGCCAACAACGCCACGGTGGCCCGCGACGGCACCATCTACTTCACCGACAGCTCCGACCGCTTTCCGGTCTCGCACTGGAAGCGGGACCTGCTGGAGCACCGCCCCAACGGCCGGGTGCTGGCGTACCACCCCGGAAGCGGGCGCACCGAGGTGGTGACCGACGGGCTGTACTTCCCCAACGGGATCGCGCTGACCCCGGACGAGTCGGCGCTGATGCTGGTGGAGACCTCCACCCACCGGCTGCTCCGCGTCGAGCTGGGGGGCGCGGTGCGGGTCCTCGCCGACCTGCCCGCCTATCCGGACAACCTCTCCGCGGTGGGCGACGGGACGTACTGGATCGCGCTGCCCAGCCCTCGGGTCCCGATCGCCGAGCGGCTGCTGCCGCACCCCCGCCTGCGTCAGGTCGCCGCGTTGCTGCCCGACGCGATGCAGCCGCAACCAAAGCGCTACGGGCTGGTCGCGCTGGTCGACGACACGGGTGCGGTCCGCCGTACGCTGCACGGCCCGGCCGGGCACTACTGGATGATCACCGGGGTACGCCAGCACGGCGACCACCTCTGGTTGGGCAGCCTCATCGGGCCGGGAGTGGCCCGGGTGTCGCTGGGCTGAGGCCCCGACCCTCGGCACCTGAGACCGGCGGGGCCGGCCCGCCGGGATGGCGAGCCGGCCCCGGAGGCGTCGGCGGTGTCTCAGCGACCGCTGACCGAGGGCGCCGGTGCGGGCGACCCGCCGGCCACCGCGCCCGGGTGTGCCGGGGCGACCGGCGCGGGCCGCAGCGAGGGCGACACCGGCAGGGCGCTGCCGCGGACGAACTCGTCCCAGCTCACGTTCCACGCCGTCCAGCCGTTGCCCGCCTGCAACTGCACCTCGGTGCCCTTGACGGTGACCAGGTCGCCGACCTGGGTCACCCCCATCAACCAGTCCGCCGCGTTGGCGGCGACGTTCGTGCACCCGTGCGAGACGTTGGTGCTGCCCTGGTCGCCCTCCGACCAGGGAGCCGAGTGGATGAACTCGCCGCCCCAGGTGAGTCGCTGGGCGTCGTCGACGTCCACCACGTAGCCGCCGTCGGGTTCGCCCCGGGTGTCGAACGTGGTCCGCTCGTGCTTCTCCATGATCACCATCTTGCCGCTGGAGGTCGGTGTGCTCGGCTTGCCGAGGCTCACCGGGATCCGGCGGACCTGCTTGCCGTCGCGCAGCACCGTCATCTGCTTGGTGTCGTTGTCGATCTCCAGCGCGACCTGCTTCCCGATCGTGGAGGTCGCGGTCCGCTCGGCGTCACCGACCCGGTCCTTGCCGATCGGCAGGCCCTCCAGGCCGGCCCGGACGCTGATCGTGGTCCCCGGCCGCCAGAAATCGGGTGCCCGGTAATAGACCTGACTTCCGTCCTCCAGCCACGACCACGCACCCGGTTGGGGTGGATTCGTCTTTACGAACAACCGGCGTTGAACGTCCGCCCTGGCCTCTTTCGGAATGCCCGGGTCGAACGCCACGGTTACCGGCATGGCCGTGCCGTACGTCCGGTTGCCGACGAAATAGAGCGTGCTGGTGATCTGCGGTTTGGTGGATTTGGCCATGGTGGTGAAGGTGGTGGTGCGGGTCGTCGTGGCGCCCGAGTCACCGGTCGCTGTCACCTCGGCGGTGTAGGTCCGCTTCGGTTGCAGCGGCGTGCTCGGCACCCAGCCCGAGCCATCCTCACGCGGCTCGGCCGCGACCTGCTTGCCCTTGTCGTCCGTGAGCCGGACGGCGGTGACCCGGCCGCCCTTGACCGCAGTGCCCACCTCGGCGCTGATCGGCACCTCCCGTGTCTTGTCCCCCGGTGTCACGGTGAGTTCCGGCGGTGCGGCGTGTGCCTTGCTCGCCGCCGGGTCCCGGTCGGCGGTGCACCCGCCCACAGCCAGCGGTGCGGCCGCGATGGTTACCGCCAACAGCGTCAATCGCCGCCTCAACGTCATGTTCAGTCCCCCCATTTTCGACGTCCCTCTGCCACATTCTCGCCGCCTCGACCGGGGTGCCCATCCCATTCGGAAATAATCAGCGGCGCATTTATCGGCGCATTTTCCGATGCTGTTCCGCTTGACCAGACAAAGGCGCGACCGGCCCGTCCTGCGCACCCCGCACCCACTCCGACCGGCCCCGCCCCGCCCGGCCCGCAACGTCCCGTCCGACCACGCCGGGGCGTTCTTCGCACCTTTCCGCGTGGTTGCGCGGCTTTCGCCCCGGTACAGCCGGGCCGGGATCGCTCGGCCGCGGGACGGGCGTTGGTCCGACCGTGTCGACGCGCCCCCGGCCGGAGGGAGCAGGAGGTCAGGGCGCGTGGCGCAGCACGGGAGCGGACTTTTGTCGGCTGGAGCGAAACTTCTGCCGATCGGGACGAACCTTTGCCTTCGTCCGGAGGCAAAGGTAAGGTCGCGATTCAGATAGAAGGTTGCCCATTCGTCGATCAGCTGCCGTCACCCTGCCGGGTGGCCGCTTTTCCCGCTCCCGACAGGTCCGGGCCGCACCCGCGCGCCGTCCGACATCGTCCCGCCGGATCCCGCATCCGGCCGGTTCGGCGCGCCCGGAGGTGGCAGCCGGTCGACCGCTGCCGACGGCGTCCCCCGCCGTCAGGAAGGGACCACCACCATGGATCATCAGACGAACCCATCGGAACCATTACCGGGGTCCGGGCCGCTCAGCCGGCGCGGGGTTCTCCGCGCCGCGACCGTCTCCGCCGCCGCCCTCGGCACCGCGGGCCTGCTCGCCGGCCCGGCCACCGCCGCGCCAGCAGGGCACTCCCACGGGCGCCGCCGCGTGCCGGTGGACCGGATCAGCATCCAGCTGTACACGCTGCGCGACCAGCTCGCCGCCGACCTGCCCGGCACCCTGGACGCGCTGCGCCGCATCGGCTACCGGCGGGTGGAGCACGCCGGCTTCGTCGGGCGTACCGCCGCGGAGTTCCGGGCCGCGCTGGACGCGGCCGGGCTGCGGGCCACCTCCGGGCACACCGGCATCCCGCAGCCGTTCGACGCCGGCGCCTGGGAACGCGCCCTCGCCGACGCGAACGTCGTGGGCTGCAAGAAGATCGTCCACCCCTACTTCGGTCGGGACGCCGCCGGGCGGCCGATCCGCGACCCGGCCGTCTACCGTGCCCTGGCCCGCGACCTCAACCAGGCCGGCCGGCTCGCCGAGCGCGCCGGGCTGGACTTCGGTTACCACAACCACCAGCTGGAGTTCGTGCCGCTGACCGACGGCTCGACGGGCTTCGACATCCTCACCGGGCAGACCGACCCGCGGCTGGTCCACTTCGAACTCGACCTCTACTGGACCTGGCGGGGCGCCCACGACCCGGTCGACGTGATCCGGGCCAACCGCGGCCGGATCCGCCAGGTGCACGTCAAGGACCTCGACGTCGAGGGCGGCTTCGCCGACCTTGGGGACGGCGTCATCGACTTCGGTCGGATCTTCGCCCACGAGCGGGAAGCGGGCATCGAGGAATACATCGTGGAACGCGACGACGCGGGCACCGAGCCGCGCTCCCCCGCCGACGCCCTGGACACCGCTCGCGTCGGCTTCGACTATCTCGCTTCACTTCGGTACTGAAACCACCCCGGGGGACTCACCTGATGAACAGGACCGCATTAGCGTCCGCCCTGCTGCTGGTGACGGCCGGTCTGGCCGCACCACCGTCGGCAGCGGCCGCAGCGCCGGCCGCGCCGCCGGACAGCAGCTTCCAGAAAGTGACACTGAACGACTTCCCGGGCGAGCCGATGAGCCTCGCCGTCCTGCCCGACCTGCGGGTGCTGCACACCTCCCGCACCGGTGAGGTCCGCATCCACGACCCGCGCACCGGGCTGAACACCCTGGCCGCCGACATTCCCGTCTACGAGCACGACGAGGAAGGGCTCCAGGGGGTCGCCATCGACCCGAACTTCGCCCAGAACAAGTGGGTCTACCTCTACTACTCACCGCCGATGAACACCCCGGTGGACGACCCGGCGACTCCCGGCGTCAACGAGGGGGACGCGCCGGAGACCGGCACCGAGGCGGACTGGCAGCGGTTCAAGGGCGCGCTGCGGCTGTCCCGGTTCAAGCTGGACGGGATGAAGCTGAACCTCGCCAGCGAGCAGCAGATCATCGACGTGCCGACCGACCGGGGCATCTGCTGCCACGTCGGCGGCCAGATCGACTTCGACAGCAAGGGCAACCTGTACCTGTCGACCGGTGACGACACCAACCCGTTCGCCTCCGACGGCTACATCCCGATCGACGAGCGGGCCGACCGCAACCCCGCGTTCGACGCCCAGCGCACCTCCGCCAACACCAACGACCTGCGCGGTAAGCTGCTGCGCATCCGGGTGAAGCCCGGTGGCGGTTACACGGTGCCGGCCGGCAACCTGTTCAAGCCGGGCACCGACAAGACCCGCCCCGAGATCTACGCGATGGGGCTGCGCAACGCGTTCCGGTTCGCCGTCGACCGGCGCACCGACAACGTGTACCTGGGCGACTACTCCCCGGACGCCTCCAACTCCAACCCGGAGCGGGGGCCGGCCGGGCACGGCCGCTGGATGCTGATCGACAAGCCGGCGAACTACGGCTGGCCGTACTGCGTGACGCCGACTCTGGCCTACCGCGACTACGACTTCGCCACGGGTGAGTCCGGCGCGAAGTTCAACTGCAAGCGCCCGGTCAACGACTCGCCCCACAACACCGGCAAGCGGCAACTGCCGCCGGTCGAGCAGCCACAGGTCTGGTACCCGTCGGCGGCCTCCGGCGAGTTCCCGCAGCTGGGCACCGGCGGTATCGGGCCGATGGGCGGCCCGGCGTACGACTACGACGGGACCAGCACCTCGCGGACCCGGTGGCCGGCCTACTACGACGGCGTGCCGCTGTTCTACGAGTGGACCCGGGACTACATCAAGGAGTTCCGCCTCGACGAGGACGGCGACGTACGGGACATCCGGCCGGTGGTCCCGTCGCTGGTGGTGGACAACCCGATGGACATGGAGTTCGGCCCGGACGGCGCGCTCTACGTGCTCGAGTACGGCGACGGCTACTTCGCCGAGAACCCCGACGCCCAGCTGTCCCGGATCGACTTCGTCCGGGGCAACCGGACGCCGATCCCGAAGATCAGCGGCACCCCGACCGTCGGGCAGGCCCCGCTGACCGTCGCGTTCTCCAGCGCCGGCACCACCGACCCGGACGGTGACGCGCTGCGCTACGCGTGGGACTTCAACGCGGACGGCTCGGTGGACAGCACCGATGCCAACCCGACCTGGACGTTCCAGGAGAACGGCTCGTACACCCCGACGCTGAAGGTGACCGACCGCACCGGGCGGTCCGCCTCGGCGACCCTGCCGCTGGTGGTCGGGCCGACCGCGCCGATCATCGAGTTCGTCGCCCCGGTGGCCGGGCAGCCCTTCGAGTTCGGGCAGACGGTCGCATACGAGGTGAAGGTCACCGACGATCTGCCGGTGGACTGCTCCCGGGTGAAGGTCACCTACGTGCTCGGCCACGACGAGCACGGGCACCCGCTCTCCACGGCGACCGGCTGCTCCGGGACGATCCCCACCTTCGTCGACGGCGGGCACGGCGGGGCGGACAACCTCACCGCGGTCTTCGTCGCGGAGTACACCGACGCGCCGACCGAGCCGGGCGTACCGCCGCAGACCGCCACGGCGACGGTGGTCCTGGACCCCGACCCGGTGGCCGGCCTGGCCGGCTGACCAGCTCACGATGACGGCGGCGGCGGTCGGATCACTCCGGCCGCCGCCGCCCGTCGGTGCTCAGCCTCAGTCGGCGTTGTCGTGGTTGTCGCGCCAGCGGCCGCCCACCGGCGGGGTGTCCAGCCGCAGCGCGCTCTCGGCGTTGCCGGCGAGGTCGTTGCCCTCGACGCGGCAGTCCACACAGCTGCCCCGCTCGGTGATCCACAACCCGTGGGTCTGCGTACGGTCCTCGTGGTTGTCCCAGATCCGGTTGCCCCGGATGGTGGCCGTGTCGAACGCCGCGTCGATGGTGATGCCGGCACGGCGTTCGGGGGCCGGCGACAGCTCGTACCGGCAGCCCGGTGGCGGTATGTCGCCGCTCCAGGCGCTCAGCGCGTCGGGACGGACCGGGGCGAGGGTGAGCTCGTCGCCGGTGTTCGACGCGACCACCGCCACCGAGCGCCCGACCCGCAGCACCTTGCCCCGGTGCCCGTCGGGCGGCCAGTCGGCCCCCCGGTCCACGACGGAGCGTTCGCCGTAGCGGACCGTCTCGCCGGCCCCTCCGGCCGCCCGCGCGAACTGCCGGCCGTTGTTGCGGATCCGGTTGTTCAGCAGCATGGCGTCGGACATGTGGTGGTCGATCCGGACGGCGTCCAGTCCGTTGTCCCAGACCTCGTTGCTCTCCAGCGTCACGTCCCGGATCGGGCCCTGGTAACCGCGCCCCAGGTCGTGCCCGTGGTAGCCGTGCCGCCCGTTACCGCTGATCCGGTTGCCCCGGATGGTGTACGGGCCCGGGCTGTTGCCGATGCTGACCCCATCGCGGAGGTTGCCGTCGATGACGCAGTCGGTGAGCAGCCCGCCCCGACCGGCCACCGACGAGGTGCCCTGGGCCGACACGTCGAAGCCGGCCTCCAGGTTGCCGGTCATCGTGCAGGCGGACACGATCAGCCCGTCCGCACCCCAGTCGGAGATACCGAAACGGTTGCCCTGGCTGTGACAGCCGATGATGCGGTAGCCGCGGGGCTGGGGCCAGTAGTCCTTCTGCAGTTCCAGGAAGATCCCGTTGGTGCCGTTGGCCAGGGTGGTGCAGTGGGCGATGGTGAGCCGCTCCACCTCGCCCCAGCCACCGATGCCCACCCCGATGCCGGCGCCGCCCATCTGCTCGCCGTTGTCCAGCCGGCCACAGCCGACGACGACCACGCCGTCGATCAGGCTGTCCTGGAGGAAGTCGCAGCCCAGCCCGGTGGCCGCCGTGTGGTGGATGTAGAGGTTGCGGAAAACGCCGCGCACCACGTACTGGAGGCCGAGGCCCTTGGCCAGATAGCTGTACTCCGCCATCGCCACCCCGGAGCCGTCGATCTCGAAGTCGGCGAAGGTGCAGTCGGCGATGTGCCGGTCCCGGTCGGCGCCGTGCTGCACGGTGGTCCAGAAGGCCAACGGGGTGGGGTCGGCCCGGTTGCCCTCGTTGCTGAGCAGGAACCGCGTCGCCGCCGGCCCGGCACCGACCAGCGAGACCCCGCTGCGCCACACCGTGCCGGCGTCCCGGATCGAGTAGATGCCCGGCGGGCAGTAGATGACGCGGGCACGCCCGTCCGACGCGTAACCGTCGCCGAGCCGGTCCACGAGGGCGGCCAACGCCGGCTGGTCGTTGGTCTGACCGTCGCCGCGCAACCCGTACTCCTGCGCGTCGCAGTAGAGCGGCGCACCGGCCGAGGCGGGCCGCCGCTCCCGGACGGCGCTGGGTAGCACCTGGTACGCCACGAACGTGCTCCCTCCGACGCGACGGTGCGCTCCGCGGGGGCCGACTTCCCGGTGACAGGTCCCGGAAACGTGCGCCGGCCCCGGCCCCGCACGGACGGTGGCCGGGGCCGGGGAACGCGCCTCAGACGGCGGCGATCAGCAGTGCGGGCCGCTCCACGCAGTCGGCCACGTGCCGCAGGAAGCCACCGGCCACCCCGCCGTCGCACACCCGGTGGTCGAAGGTGAGGCTCAACTGCGTCACCTTGCGGACGGCGAGTTGCCCGTCGACCACCCACGGCTTGTCCACGATCCGCCCCACCCCGAGCAGCGCCGCCTCCGGGTGGTTGATGATCGGCGTGGAACCGTCGACACCGAACACCCCGTAGTTGTTCAGGGTGAAGGTGCCACCGGTCAGCCGGGCGGGCGCCAGGGTGCCCGCCCGCGCCGCCGCGGTGGTGGCCGCCAGTTCGGCGGCCAGCTCGGCGGTGGTGAGGCGCTGGGCGTCGCGCAGCACCGGCACCAGCAGGCCCCGGTCGGTCTGCGCGGCGATGCCCAGGTGCACCCCGGCGGACTGGACGATCCGCTGGGCCTCGGTGTCGACCCGGGCGTTGAGCTGCGGGAACCGGCGCAGTCCACTGAGGCAGATCCGGGCCAGCAGGGCCAGGATGCTCACCGGCGCGTCCGGCGTCGCCGCGTTGATCGCCGCCCTGGTCTCCAGCAGCCCGGTGGCGTCCACGTCGACCCAGATGGTCACCTCGGGGATCTCCCGCCGGCTGCGGGAGAGCTTGTCGGCGATCACCTTGCGGACGCCGGTGAGCGGGACGACCACGTCGCCGTCGCCGCTCGGGGCGAGCGCGACGTGCGCGTCCGGCACGGCGGCGAGCCGGGCGGCGGGCACGGCCAGCGTCGCCTCGACGTCGGCGCGGCGGATCACCCCACCGGGTCCGGTGCCGCGCACCGTGCTCAGGTCGACGCCGCGCTCCCGGGCCAGCCGCCGCACGATCGGCGAGATGACCAGGGCGGCCGGTGCGCCAGTGCCGGCCGCGGCACCGCTGGCGGCCCGGTCGGCGCCACCCGCCGCGCTGTCGGCCGCCGCGACGGGAACACCGGCCGGCGCGACCTCGGTCGGTTCGGGAGCCAGCGCCAGCCGAGGGCGACGCCGGCGCCGGGTCGCCCCGCCGTGCCCGGTTCCGTACCCGATCAGCACGTTGCCGGAGCCGGCCCGCTCCTCCTCGCGGTAGGTGGCGTGCCCGGCCGGCTCGTCGCCGCCGTCCAGCGGCGCGATGGTGATCAGCGGCTGGCCGACCGGGCGGACCTCACCCGCCGCGCCGTGCAGGGTGACGACCCGGCCGGCGTACGGGCAGGGCACGTCGACGACAGCCTTGGCGGTCTCCACCTCGACCACGCTCTGGTCGACCGTCACCACATCGCCCACGGCGACCCGCCACTCGACGATCTCGGCCTCGCTCAGCCCCTCGCCCAGGTCGGGCAGGAGGAAGACCTGCGTCCGCTCGACGGTGGTCATGCCGCGCTGCCCTGCACCGACCAGCGCGGGTCCGGCTGGTCGTCCCACTGCAACCGGGCCACCGCGTCGAGCACCCGGTCCACGCCGGGCAGGTGGGTGTGCTCCAGCATCGGCGCCGGGTACGGAATGTCCAGCCCGGCCACCCGCAGCACCGGGGCGTGCAGCGCGTGGAAGCACCGCTCCTGCACCCGGGCGGCGATCTCCGCACCGACGCCGGCGAAACCGGGCGCCTCCTGGATCACCACGCACCGGCCGGTGCGCCGGACCGAGGCGGTGATGGTGGCGTCGTCGAACGGCACGATGGTGCGGACGTCCACCACCTCCAGGTCCCAGCCCTCCTCGCGGGCGGCCTCGGCGGCCTCCAGCGCCACCGGCACCGCCGGCCCGTACGCCACCAGGGTGGCGTCGCGCCCGGGACGACGGACGACAGCCCGGCCGAACGGCTCGGTACGCGCCGGCAACTGCGCCTCCGCGCTGGCGAAGTAGAGCTTCTTGGGCTCCATGAAGACCACCGGGTCGGGGTCGTCGATCGCCTCGCGCAGCAACGAGTACGCGTCGTCCACCGTCGCCGGGGTGACCACCTTCAGTCCCGGGGTGTGCGCGTAGTACGCCTCGGACGAGTCGCAGTGGTGCTCGACCCCGCCGATCCCGCCGGCGTACGGCACCCGGATGACGATCGGCACGCTCAGCGCGCCCCGCGTCCGGTTGCGCAGCTTCGCCACGTGCGAGGCGATCTGCTCGAACGCCGGATACGCGAACGCGTCGAACTGCATCTCGACCACCGGCCGCAGCCCGGACATGGCCAGGCCGACGGCGAAACCGACGATGCCGGCCTCTGCGAGGGGGGTGTCGAAGCAACGGTCCTCCCCGAACCGCGCCTGCAGGCCGTCGGTGATCCGGAAGACGCCGCCGAGCGCGCCGACGTCCTCCCCGAAGACGACCACCCGGTCGTCGGCGGCCAATGCGTCGGCGAGCGCCGTGTTGAGGGCCTTCGCCATGGTGGTGGCCATCAGGCGACACCCTCCTCGTCACGTGCGGCGGCCAGCTCGGCGCGAACCTGTTCGCGCTGCTCGACCAGTTGCGGGGTGGGCTCGGCGTAGACGTGGTCGAAGAGGCTCAGCGGGTCGACGGCCGGCTGCTCGTTCATCCGGGTCCGCAGGTCCGCCGCGTACGCCTCGGCCTGCCCGGCGATCTCGGCGACCGCCAAGTCGTCGAGCACCCCGCGCGCCCGCAGGTAGGTCTCCAGGCGGGTGACCGGGTCACGGTCGCGCCAGGCGTCAACCTCGGCGCCGTCGCGGTAGCGGCTGGCGTCGTCGGCGTTGGTGTGCGGTTCCATCCGGTAGGTGTGCGCCTCGACCAGGAACGGTCCCTTGCCGGCGCGGGCGTGCTCCACCGCGCGGGTGAGGACGGCGAGCACCGCCACCGGGTCGTTGCCGTCGACCTGCTCGCTGGGCACCCCGTAGCCGACGCCCTTGTACGCCAGTGACGGCGCGGCGGTCTGCCGGGACAGCGGGACGCTGATCGCGTACCGGTTGTTCTGCACGAAGTAGACGACCGGCGCCTTGAACACGGCGGCGAAGTTGATCCCCTCGTGGAAGTCGCCCTCGCTGGTCGCGCCGTCGCCGATGAACGCCAGCGCCACCGTGTCGCGCCCCTGGTACGCCTCGCCATGGGCCAGCCCGGCGGCGTGCACGCACTGGGTGGCCAGGGGCGTGCACTGTGGTGCGGTCCGCACGGCGGCCGGGTCGTACCCGCAGTGCCAGTCGCCGCGCAGCAGGGTGAGCACCTCGACCGGGTCGATGCCGCGGGCGACCAGCGCCATCGACTCGCGGTAGGTGGGGAAGACCCAGTCGGTGTCGCGGACCGCGAGGACGGCGCCGACCTGGCAGGCCTCCTGGCCGCGGGAGGACGGGTAGACCGCCAGCCGGCCCTGCTTGGTCAGCGCGGTCGCCTGGGTGTCGAACCGGCGACCGAGCACCATCCGCCGGTACAGCTCCCGCAGCACCTCCGCGGGCGGCTCCGGGTAGTCGGTGCGGGCGGGCAGCGGCTTGCCGCTCGGATCGAGTAGGCGGACCGGCTCGGCGTCCGGCAGCAGCGGGCGCGCCGGGTCGGGCGGGGTGGCCGCTCGACGGGTGCGCGGGGATGCCCTGCGGACCGCCTGGGGAGTGGTCGTCACGGCGGAACCTCCTGGGACGTGTGGTGGGCCTATGCTTCCGCCTGTCGGATGATTGACTCAAGATCCAGGCAGAAGGCGGGACGGTTGGCATGCGGACGGCGCATCGGTGAGCCAGGAGGCCGGAGACGGGTCGGGTCGGACGACCCGTTCGGGACGATCGGCTCGGCACCTGGACGAGGTGGACCGGCGGATCCTCGACGAGTTGGTCCGCGACGGGCGGACCTCGGTGCGCACGCTGGCCGAGCGGATCCACATCTCCCGCACCAACGCGTACGCCCGGGTGGAGCGGCTGGTGCGCGACGGGGTGATCACCGGGTTCCACGCCCGGGTGGCGCCGGAGGCCGCCGGGCTGGGCACCTCGGCGTACATCGCGTTGACGATCGAGCAGAACACCTGGCGGGAGGTGTCGGCGGAGCTGGCCCAGGTCCGCTACGTCGAGCACGTCGCGCTGCTCAGCGGCGAGCACGACGTGCTGGCCCTGGTCCGCGCGCCGGACAACGCGACCCTGCGGGACGTGGTGCTGGACCGGGTGCAGCACATCGCCGGGGTGCTGTCGACACGATCCTGGCTGGTCTTCGAGGAGTTCGACGGGACGCAGAGCCCCTGGCAACAGTCATAACACGAAGACGCTGACAAATATCTGATATAGATCGTTCCGGCGCAAGACATCCGTACTATGCGCCACGTGGCTATATCGAGCGATTTGTGGACACAGGCCAGGGCCGCTGCACCGCCGAGACCCCCCACGTCCACCTCGGGCGACTCGCGGTCCTTCCGTGGCGACATCGAGGGCATGCGGGCGGTGGCCGTACTGCTGGTGCTCCTCGGCCACGCCGGGGTCCGTCACCTGCCCGGCGGCTTCGTCGGTGTGGACGTGTTCTTCGTGATCTCCGGCTTCCTCATCACCGGCCTGCTGCTCCACGAACTCGACCAACGCGGGCGGCTCTCGCTCACGGACTTCTACGCCCGACGGGCGAAGCGTCTCCTCCCCGCCGCCGCGACTGTCCTCGTCGCGACCCTGCTGTTGACCTACTTCCTCCTGCCGCGTGGCCGCTGGTCCACGACCGCCTGGGACGTCATCGCCAGCGCGTGTTACGCGATGAACTGGCGCATGGCCGGGCAGTCCCTCGACTACGTCGCCGCCAACGACGCGCCGAGCATCGCCCAGCACTTCTGGTCCCTCGCCGTCGAGGAGCAGTTCTACCTGGTCTGGCCGCTGCTGCTGATCGCCCTCGGCTGGATCGCCCGCCGGAGGGGACGAGGCAGCCGTGGCCTCTACCTGGCCGGGCTGGCGTTGATCGCACTCCCCTCGTTCGCCTGGGCGCTGCGCGTCTCGCCGACCGACCCGTCGGCGTACTACGTCACCACCACCCGGATGTGGGAGTTGGCCCTCGGCGGTGCCGTCGCCGTCGGCGCGACCTGGCTCAACCGGTCGCCGCGACTGGTGGCCGTCCCCCTTGCCTGGGGCGGACTGATCGCCGTCTGCGCCTCGGCCGTGCTCATCAGGACGGAGGCCGGATTTCCGGGGTACGCCGCCCTCGGCTCCACCCTCGGCACGGCCGCGGTGATCGCCTTCGGGACGGCAGCCGGCCGCGCCGGGCCCGCCCTCCTGCTGGGCCGCCAACCGCTGCTCTACATCGGTGGGATCTCGTACTCGCTGTACCTGTGGCACTGGCCGTTGCTCATCGCCGCGCAGGCGCACTTCGGTGACCTGAGCGTCGGCGCCGGTCTGGCGGTCGTGGCCGTGTCCGCGATCCCCGCCGCGCTCACCTACCACTTCATCGAGAATCCGGTCCGCCGGTCGCCGACTCTCGCCGCACGGCCACCCGCCGCGCTGCGGGTCGGTGCCGTCTGCACCGGCGCCGCCGCCCTGGCCGGCCTGGCGTTCCATCTGGTCGTCCCGTCGACGACAGGGCCGGCTCCGACGTCGACGGTCATCATGGGCCAGGTGCCCGGAGCCACCACCCAGGCGGCACCGCCCGCCGCGCCCGGCGCTGCGGCTCTCGGCTCCGCCCCCCGCACCAGTCGCGCCGGAGTGCCCGTCGACCGGGTCGCCTCGATCACACCAGAGCCGGTGAGGGCGGCCAAGGACACGCCGCTGTCCCCGACCTCGAAGAGCTGTCATGTGGAGCTGGAATCCTCGACCCCGAGGACCTGCGTCTACGGGAAGCAGGATGCGACGACCAAGGTCGCGCTCGTCGGCGACTCACACGCCCACCACTGGCTTCCAGCCGCCCAGGCGGCGGCGGAGGCGAACGGCTGGCGCCTCGTCTCCTACACGAAGTCCGGCTGCCCGTTCCTGGCGGCGGAGATCTCCCTGAACGACCGGCCCTACTCGTCCTGCACCGAGTGGAACAAGAGGGTTCGGGAGGCACTGCTCGGCGAGGACCGCCCCGACATCGTGATCACCACCCATGCCGAATACCCGGTCATGGGCGCGTCGGTGCCGAACAGGCAGCCCGCGTTGATCCGGGAGCTGCGCAACACCTGGAACACCATGATCACCGGCGGCGTTCCGGTGGTGGTGCTACGGGACACGCCGCTGCACCTGAAGGACGTCGCCGAGTGCGTCTCCAAGAACCCGAACCGCCTGACGAAGTGCGCCACACCCCGGGCCGAGGCCACCGGACGCGGCGGCGGACCCGCCCAGGAGGAGGCAGTCAAGGACCTCGCCGGCGCCCACCTGATCAACCTCAACGACTGGATCTGCCCCGCGGACCGCTGCGCGCCCGTCATCGGTGGCGTCCTCGTCTGGCGCGACGCCCACCACCTGACCGCCACGTACTCAACGACCCTCGCACCGCAACTGGGCGCCGCGCTCAAGCCCGTGATCGCCAGGCTCTGACCTGTTCACCAGGTCCGGGCGACCGCAGGGTCAGCGCTCCGGGGGCGCCTCCAGGCCCTCCCGGTCGGCCAGCTCCAGCAGCGGCTCCAGCGAGTGCCGGTCGCCGTCCAGGCCGGCGTGGGGGTCGCCCCGCTGCGCGAAACGGGTCTGCATGGACAGCACGTCGAAGTCCTCCGGCCGGGCGTCGTCCAGCTCCGCCCAGTCCAGCGGCGCCGACACCAGCGCCTGGGGCGTCGGCCGGATCGAGTACGCCGAGGCCATCGTGTGGTCGCGCGACATCTGGTTGTAGTCGACGAAGACCGGCCGGTCCCGCTGCTCGCGCCACCAGGTGGTGGTGACCAACTCCGGCAGTCGGCGCTGCATCTCGCGGCCCAGCGCGAGCACCGCCCGGCGGCACTCGCCGAAGCTCCACCGCGGCTCGATCGACAGGTAGACGTGCAGACCCCGCCCACCGGTGGTCTTCGGGTAACCGGTCATGCCCAGCTCGGCCAGGAACGCCCGCACCTCCCGGGCCACCGGCACCACCTGGTCGAAACCGACGCCGGGCATCGGGTCGAGGTCGATGCGCAGTTGGTCGGGGCGCTCCACGTCGGCGGCGCTGACCGGCCACGGGTGAAAGCGCAGGGTGCCCAGGTTGGCCGCCCAGATCACGACGGCCAGCTCGCTCGGAGCCACCTCGTCGGCGGTGCGGCCGCTGGGAAAGGTGATGTGGGCGGTGCGCACCCAGTCGGGCGCGCCCGCCGGCAGCCGCTTCTGGTAGAACGCGTCGCCCCGGTTGGTCTGCCGGGTGGCGATGGTCGCGCCCTCGAAGACGCCGCGCGGCCAGCGTTCCAGCATGGTGGGCCGGTCGCGCAGGGCACGCAGGATGCCGTCGCCGACCGCCAGGAAGTAGCGGACCACGTCGAGCTTGGTCAGCCCGCGTTCCGGGAAGTAGGGCTTGTCGGGACTGGAGACGCGGACCAGCCGCTCCCCCACCTGGATCTCCTCCGCCGCGGTGGCCACGCCCCCGAGGGTACGACGCCGGCGGCCGTCTGCGGTCAGCGACCGCGGACCAGTGGGCGCGGCGTGCGCGGAACGGGCGCTCGACGACCACCGCTGCGGCGTCAGGTGACCAGCAGGACGCCGACCAGGATCA
Source organism: Micromonospora yongxingensis (assembly GCF_052601155.1). Classification (NCBI taxonomy): domain Bacteria; kingdom Bacillati; phylum Actinomycetota; class Actinomycetes; order Micromonosporales; family Micromonosporaceae; genus Micromonospora; species Micromonospora yongxingensis. The sequence continues at coordinate 168,397 of NZ_JBQXEO010000008.1, read as the reverse complement.
ACGGCAGCCCGACGAAGAGGAAGATGCCGACCCCGGTGAGCACGCGGCCTCCGCCCGCCTCCTCGCGCTCCGGTGCGACCCCGAACGTGGCCCGCGGACCCAGCATGCCGATGCGACTCAGCGTCAGGTCGCCGGTCACCCCGAACAGCGCACCCACCACCATCAACGCGATGCCCAGCCGCCCGATGTAGTCGCCCCCGTCGACCGCGACCCACACCGCCGCGGCGACGGCGACCAGAACAGCGGCGATCAGGAACAGCAGCAGCGCTTCCCGCAGACCCCGGACGACCGTCATCGTCGACCCACCCCTCCGTCTCGGGGCGGTCCGGCCGCCCCGGACGGACATTGTTCACCATCAAACTGTCGCGGCGCTGTCCCGAACCGGACCGGCCGTGGAGGTTGCGGTACGCGCCGGCGGATGCCGGTCATCGACCGGCATCCGCCTCCGCCCGGGCGGTGTCCACCGCGGTCAGCGCTTCTCCTGCTGCATCCGCGACATCAGCATCTGCTTGCCCTGATCACCCGCCTTGCGACTGCCGTCCTGGATCATCCGGAACCAGTTGGCCAGCTCACTGTCACCGCGCTGCTCGGCGTCGGCGATGTACGTGTCCATCCGGTACACGTTCTCCAGCGACATCTGCAGCGCGCGGATCAGGTCGTAGTTCTTGTCCTTCACCGGACTGGTCTGCTCCTTGGCCATGGTCGCCATGGCGCACCTCCCCTGTCGGCTCTCGACGAAGCCCGCGCTTACCCGGCCGGACGGCGTTCACGCCCCGCGCGCCACGGCGCGGTTACCGGCATGCCGGGCCGGGTAGGGGTGCCGCATGGCGGAACTGGCGACGCTCTGGATCATCCGGCACGGGGAGAGCACCGCGAACGTGGCGGCGACCCACGCCGAGGCGTCGGGCGAGGAACTGATCGGGCTCTCCCACCGGGACGCGGACGTGCCGCTCTCCCCCACCGGCGAGGAGCAGGCCAGGGCCACCGGCCGCTGGCTGGCCGGGCTACCCCCGGACCGGCGACCGGACGTGGCGGTGGTGTCGCCGTACCTGCGGGCGGTCTCCACCGCCGAGCTGGCCCTGCACGGCACCGGGGTGCCGGTGAGCCGCGACGAGCGGCTGCGCGATCGGGAGCTGGGCGTCCTCGACGGCCTGACCGGCCACGGGGTGCGGCGGCGGTTTCCGGACGAGGCCGAGCGCCGGGCCCGGCTGGGCAAGTTCTACTACCGGCCGCCGGGCGGGGAGTCCTGGACCGACGTGGCGTTACGGCTGCGGACGCTCCTCGGCGACCTGCGCCGGGACCACGAGGGCCAGCGGGTGCTGCTGTTCGGTCACGATGCTCTGGTCTTTCTGCTGCGTTATCTGGTGGAGGGGATGACCGAGGCGGACCTGATGGAGTTGACCCGCCAACATGTCATCGCCAACTGTTCGATCACGTACTGGTCCGGCGACGGGCAGGGCCGGCTGGAGCTGGACGGCTTCAACGAGGTCGGCCACCTGCGTCAGCAGGGCGCCGAGCCGACCAGGGAGGACGAGGTCCATGCCGAGCCGGTCTGAGGTGAAGGTGATCACGCCTGGGCTGCTGCGGGACTGGGCGCTGCCGGTGCCGGCCGGCGGCAAGGAGAGCCGGGGCACCGTGGTGGTGATCGGCGGGTCCCGTTTCACGCCCGGGGCGGTTCTGCTCGCCGGTGTCGCCGCACTGCGCGCCGGCGCCGGGGTGCTCCAGCTCGCCGCCGCCGACTCCACCGCCGCCACGCTGAGCATCCAGGTGCCCGAGGCGCTGGTGGTGGGCCTGCCGGAGAGGCCGGACGGCGCGGTCGCCGCCGACGAGAACGGCCAGCTCGGCGAGCTGGTCGCACGGGCCGACGTGGTGACCCTCGGCCCCGGGCTGAAGGGGATCGACGAGACCCGCCGTCTGCTCCGGCTGGTCCTGGACGCGGCCGGGCCGCGCACCCCGCTGGTGCTCGACGCGTACGCCCTCGGCGCGCTCAGCCACGAGCCGAAGCTGCTGGTCGGCTCGGGCCGGCCGGTGGTCCTGACCCCCAACGTCACCGAGGCGGGGCACCTGCTGGGTCGGGACCCGGGCGACGACCTGGACGCCGAGGCGGCCGAGCTGGCAGCCCGGTACGAGGCCGTCGTCTCGCTCTACGGGCACGTGGCCACCCCGGACGGGCAGTGTTGGCGGGAGGAGAGCGGCGACGCGGGGCTGGGCACCTCGGGCAGCGGCGACGTGCTCGCCGGGCTGCTCGCCGGGCTGCTCTCCCGGGGGGCCGAGCCCGCGCAGGCCGCCTGCTGGGCGGCGTTCGCGCACGCGGTCAGCGGCCAGCGGCTGATCCCCCGCTACGGCCGGATCGGTTTCCTGGCCCGGGAACTGCTCGACGAGATCCCCCGCACCCTGGCAACGGTCTGACACCTTTCGCCCGAACCGCCGGGGTGTGTGTAACGCCACATCGATCGTCCGCGCTCGACTACCAGAGATGGGCATCCCGCCCGCCCTCAGCCGGTCCCTCCCCGCCCGGGAGGCACCGGTTGGTCCCCCGCTCCTGGGAGTCCGCGTGAAGAACCTCCGCAACAAGACACTGGCCGCCGCGTCCGCGGTGACCCTCGGGGTCGGTCTCGCCGTCACCGGCGCACTGACGCCGGCCAACGCCGCCGGCCCGGACACCACGTTCCTGGTCCTCGCCCCGCAAGGCGCGGCGAACGACAGGGCCGCCGCCCGGGTGGCCGCCGCCAAGGGCAGCGTGGTGGCCAGCTACGACCAGATCGGTGTGCTCGTCGCCCGCTCCACCAACCCCGACTTCGCCACCGAGGTGGCCGGCGCCGGCGTCGAGTCGGTGGCCGCGACCACCGGGCTGGGCACCGCACTGGACGAGGGCGAGACCGTGGAGGTCTCCGCCGCCACCGTCGCCGGCGCCACCGGCGACCCGACCGCCGAGCCGCTGTTCGGCCAGCAGTGGGACATGCCGATGATCGGCGTGCCGCAGGCCCACGCCGTCACCACCGGAAGCGCCGACGTGGTGGTGGGCGTGCTGGACAGCGGCATCTCCTCCAGTCACCCCGACCTGGCCAGCCAGATCGCCAAGGACAAGAGCACGTCCTGTCTCGGCGGCGTCGTCGACACCACCGAGGCGGCCTGGAACCCGACCACGTCCGACCACGGCACCCACGTGGCGGGCACCATCGCCGCCGCCATCAACGGCGTCGGCGTCACCGGCGTCGCCCCGGGCGTCAAGGTGGCCGCCGTCAAGGTGGTCAACAACGACGGCTTCATCTACCCCGAGGCGGCGGTCTGCGGCTTCATCTGGGCCGCCGAGCACGGCATGAAGGTCACGAACAACAGCTACTACATCGACCCGTGGGAGTTCAACTGCCGCAACGACGCGCGTCAGCGCCCGGTGTGGCAGGCCGTGCAGCGGGCCATCCGCTACTCGAACAGCAGGGGCGTGCTCAACGTCGCCTCCGCGGGCAACTCCAACGTCGACCTGGCGCACAAGACGGTCGACGCGGGCAGCCCGAACAACGGCACGCCCGAGGTGCGCGACATCAACAGCGCCTGCCTCGACCTGCCGGCCGAGGCGCCGGGCGTGGTGACCGTCTCCGCGGTCGGCCCGACCGGGGAGAAGAGCTACTACTCCTCGTACGGCCAGGGCGTCGTGGACGTCACCGCTCCGGGTGGTGACACCCGGTTCCGCACCCAGGGTGCCCGGTCGACCCTGACCGACGGCATCCTGTCCACCACCTTCAACACGGCGACGCGGACCAACGGCTGGGGCTACAAGCAGGGCACCTCGATGTCCGGCCCGCACGTCGCCGGCGTCGCGGCGCTGGCGGCCTCGGCCCACCCCGGTATGTCCCCGGGCCAGCTGGCGTCGTTCCTGGAGCGCACCGCCCAGGCGCGGAGCTGCCCTGAGGGTGTCTACAACCCGGTCCCGCTGCTGGGTGCCGCCTACGACGCGACCTGCTCGGGCGGGGCGCGGAACGGGTTCTACGGCGCGGGCATGGTGAGCGCGTACGACGTGGTCCGCTGACCAGCGGTACGACACTGCGGCCCGGCGCTTCGGCGCCGGGCCGCACCCGTTCGGGGGAACCCTGTTTCCGCACTTCATCGCCCGGGTACGGGATCGACACCAGACGAGATCCAGGGAGGTCGTGCCGGTGTCCACCGATGCCATCGTTCTGCTCAAAGAGGACCACAAGGAGATGCGCCGCCTGTTCAAGGCCTTCCAGGATGCCGAGGAGGGGCCGGCGAGTCAGCGACAGAAGCTGGTGGGCCAGATCCTGGAGGCCCTGACCGTGCACACCTACCTGGAGAACGAGGTGATGTACCCGGAGGTCCGGCGGCTCCTGCCCGACCTGGAGGACGACATCCTCGAGTCGTACGAGGAACACCACGTGGCCGACCTGCTCTGCTTCGAGCTGGCCAGCATGGACGCCGACGACGAGCACTTCAACGCCAAGACGACGGTGCTGATCGAGAACGTCACGCACCACGTCGAGGAGGAGGAGCAGGAGTGGTTCCCCAAGGTGCGCGAGGGGCTCGGCCGTAAGCAGCTCCAGGAGATCGGCGAGAAGATGATCGAGATGCGTGCGGACGCGCCGCGCACCCCCAGCGAGCCGAAGGCGATCAAGAAGGCGATCGACGCGGTGACCGCCTGAGCGGTGCGCGTACGACGAAGGGCCCGGCATCTCGCCGGGCCCTCGTCACCTCTCGGGGCGCAACCGCCGTCAGCCGCCCGAGCCCGGCTCGGCCATCCGGCGGTGCTGCTCGGACTTGAGCTTGTCCGGCACGATCTTGCCGGCGGCGGTCTGCACCTTGTTCATCAGCGAACCGGCGGTGATCGTCTGGTCGCCCTTCATCAGGCCGGTGAAGGCCTGCGCGGCGACCTTCGCCGGGTCGTCCTTCTTTCCCGAGCCGACCCGGGTGTCCTCCATGTCGGCCCGCTCGAAGAACTCCGTGTCGGTCGGGCCGGGCATCAGCGAGGTCACCGTGACCCCGGTGTCCTTCAGCTCGTTGCGCAGCGCCTCGGCGAACGACTGCACGAACGACTTCGACGCGTTGTAGACCGCCTGGAACGGCCCCGGCATGGTGGACGCGATCGACGAGGTGAACAACACCCTGCCGGCGCCCCGCTCGACCATCCCGGGCAGCAGCCGCTTGGCCAGGTGCACGGTCGAGCGCACGTTGAGATCGACGACCTCCAGTTCGTCGCGCAGGTCGGTGCCGCCGACGAAGGCCCCGCCCGCACCCCGACCGGCGTTGAGCGCCAGCGCCTCCACCGGACGGCCGGTCGCGGCGACCGCCGCCGCCAGCTCCTCCACGCCCTGCTCGCGGGCCAGGTCGACCCGGACCGGCTGGACCTGCGGCCCACCGTCGCGGCGCAGCTTCTCCGCCGCCGCCGTGATGCCGTCGTCCTCGGCGGCGACGACCAGGTCGAAGCCGTGCTCGGCGAACTGCACGGCCAGCTCGTACCCGATCCCGCTGGAGGCTCCGGTCACCACGGCGAGCGGCCGGGCGGTACTCGGTGTGGTCATGGTGGTTGACTCCTCTCGTTCTGGCGGCGGCCGCACCCGCACCGGCGCGACCCGCCTGCGTACGGTGTGCCCTGCCACGGACCGCTCAACCACGCGGCCGGCGACGACGTGCGGAGGTCGGCCGGGTCGCTCCGGGCCGACCCGGTAGGATCGGCCCGGGCCGTTACTGGCGCGTGGGGATGGAGAACCATCGGGGAGCGGCCCCGTCACGAGGACGTTTGCCGAGCGCCTGGGCCTTCCGCACGTCTGTAGGAGGTCGCATGTCGCGCAACGCCGAGTCCACCGCTTTCCGGAGTGCCCTTGAGGTGATCCGGGCCGTCGAGCCGCGGGTGGCCGACGCCATCGGCGCCGAGCTGACCGATCAGCGGGAGTCCCTGAAGCTCATCGCCAGCGAGAACTACGCCTCCCCGGCGACCCTGCTGGCGATGGGCAACTGGTTCAGCGACAAGTACGCCGAGGGCACGGTCGGGCGCCGCTTCTACGCCGGCTGCCAGAACGTCGACACCGTCGAGGCGCTCGCCGCCGAGCACGCCCGCGAGCTGTTCGGCGCCGCGCACGCCTACGTCCAGCCGCACTCGGGCATCGACGCCAACCTGGTGGCGTTCTGGGCGGTGCTGGCCGACCGGGTGGAGTCTCCCGCGCTGAAGAAGGCGCAGGTCCGCCAGGTCAACGACCTCACCGAGGCCGACTGGTTCGCGCTGCGCCGCGAGCTGGGCAACCAGCGGATGCTCGGCATGTCGCTGGACGCCGGCGGCCACCTCACCCACGGCTTCCGGCCGAACATCTCCGGCAAGATGTTCGACCAGCGCAGCTACGGCACCGACCCGGAGACCGGGCTGATCGACTACGACCGGGTGGCCGAGGCGGCCCGCGAGTTCAAGCCGCTGATCCTGGTCGGTGGCTACTCGGCGTACCCCCGGAAGGTGAACTTCCGGATCCTGCGGGAGATCGCCGACTCCGTCGGCGCCACGTTCATGGTCGACATGGCGCACTTCGCCGGCCTGGTGGCGGGCAAGGTCTTCACCGGCGACTTCGACCCGGTGCCGCACGCGCACATCGTCACCACCACCACGCACAAGTCGCTGCGCGGCCCGCGCGGCGGCATGGTGCTCTGCCAGCCGGAGCTGGCCGACCAGGTGGACCGGGGCTGCCCCATGGTGCTCGGCGGTCCGCTGCCGCACGTGATGGCCGCCAAGGCGGTCGCGCTCGCGGAGGCCCGCCGCCCCGACTTCGCCGACTACGCGCAGCGGATCGTGGACAACTCGCAGGCCCTCGCGGAGGGGCTGCTGAGCCGGGGCGCGAAGCTGGTCACCGGCGGCACCGACAACCACCTCGTGCTGATCGACGTGTCCGGCTACGGGCTGACCGGCCGGCAGGCCGAGCAGGCTCTGCTGGACTCGGGCATCGTCACCAACCGCAACTCGGTCCCGCAGGACCCGAACGGGGCCTGGTACACCTCGGGCATCCGGATCGGCACCCCGGCGCTGACCACCCGGGGGCTGGGCACCGCCGAGATGGACCAGACGGCGGAGCTGATCCACACGGTGCTCACCCAGACCACCGCCGGCGCCAACGCCGACGGCACCCCGTCGAAGGCCAAGTACACCCTCGACCCGGCGCTGGCCGACAAGGTCGCCCGCCAGGCCACCGACCTGCTGACCCCGTTCCCGCTCTACCCCGCCATCGACCTGGCCTGAAGCTCACCTCACCCCAGTCGCGTCGATCATGGAGTCGTGGTGCCCGGTACGGGCGGGTGGACGGCTTTCGTCCACCACCACAACTCCATGATCGACGCGGGTGGGGGTTCGCGCCTCAGGCCAGGGGGCGCTTGAGGTGGTAGCGATGGACCTCGGTGCTGCCCTGCACGTTGTTCACGTCCTCCCCGGCGGAGACCAGCTCCCAGCCTTCCCGGCCGGCGCGGTTGAGGTGCGCGATGGCGGTGTCACCGTAGGGAGTGATGTCCTTCCGTGACCCGTCCGGGCCGTACCAGATGAACGAGACGTGGAAATTGCGGCCCTGTCCCTGATAGCGGCGGACGAGCAAGGCGTACTCCCAGGCAACCATGCGGCCCATTATGACCGTCCAACCAGGACGGCCGCAGGCGGGTCGTCGCGCTTTGCCATCCGATGAACGCGGTGTGTCAACACTCCGAGCGGGGCCGTGGCCACGCTCAGCTCACCGCGACCGTGCGCAGCTCGCCGGCCGCCGCCGGGTCGGGGCAGCCGGCGAGGGTCAACGCGTCGCGCAGTTCGGCGGCGAGCAGCGCCAGCGCGTCCCGTGCGGCGGGCTCGCCGCCGACTGCCAGCGCCCAGAGCAGCGGACGGCCGACCAGCACACCGGCAGCACCCAACGCGAGCGCCCGCAGCACGTCGGTGCCACCGCGGATGCCGCTGTCCAGCAGCACCTGGCAGCGGTCGCCGACCGCGTCGACCACCTCCGGCAGCATGGCGACGCTGGCCGGCGCCCCGTCCAACTGCCGGCCGCCGTGGTTGGAGACGACAACCGCGTCCGCGCCAATCCGTACCGCCTCGACCGCGTCCCGGGGGTCCAGCACCCCCTTGACCACCAGCGGCAGGTCGACGTGCTCGCGCAGCCAGGCCAGATCCGCCCAGCCCAGCGCCGGCGCGAACGACGCGTCGGTCGCGGACAGCCCGGGAGCGCCGGCGTGCGCCAGGGCGTCCCGCCCGCCGGGCAGGTTCGCGGCGATCACCTCGGCCGGCAGCCGGAACGCGTTGCGCAGGTCGCGGGGGCGCCGGCCGAGCACCGGGACGTCCACGGTGACGACCAGCGCCCGGCAACCCGCCGCGACGACCCGGCCCAGCAGATCGCGGACCAGTGCCCGCTCACGGAGCCAGTAGAGCTGGAACCAGACCTCGGCGCCCGTGGTGGCGACCTGCTCGATCGGCGTACTGGCCAGTGTGCTGGCCAGGTACGGCACCCCGGCCGCACCCGCCGCCGCCGCGAGCGCCAGCTCCCCGTCGGGGTGCACCAGCCGTTGGTACGCCATCGGCGCCACCCCGACGGGCATCGCGTACGGGCGGCCGAGCAGCCGGGTGCCCAGGTTGGCCGTGCCCACCCCGCGCAGTACCCGGGGCAGCACCGCGACGCGGTCCAGGGCGGACCGGTTGGCGCGCAGGGTCACCTCGGCCGCGCTGCCGCCGGCGACGTAGTCCCACACGGGCGGCGCCAGCACCGCGCGGGCCCGCTCGGCGTAGTCGTCGAGCGACACCGGTGACATGCCATCTCCTCGGGGTCGACAGAAACGTCATCGTCTGGCCGCCCGGCACCGTCCGCTGCCGGCGCCCGCCCGACGACGGTGCAGAACCTAGCCGCTGTCGATGATGGGCCCCGCAACCCGCCCGCCACCAACCCCTGCCGCGCGACGCAAAACCGGTTGCGGGCCCCGGTCGGCCCCCGAAGGCTCAGACGGATGGACGCACCACACCTGCCCGACGTACCCGACACCGACGACGCCGTGGCCGCGCGGATCGACGTGGCGCTGGTCCGCCGCCTGGTCGCCGAGCAGTTCCCGCACTGGGCCGACCTGCCGGTACGCGCGGTGGAGGTCGGCGGCTGGGACAACCGCACCTTCCACCTGGGCGACACGATGACCGTTCGGCTGCCCAGCGGCGAGGGGTACGCCCTGCAGGTCGCCAAGGAGCAGCGCTGGCTGCCGGTGCTCGGCCCACGGCTGCCGCTGGAGGTGCCCACGCCGCTCGCCCACGGCCGGCCCGGTGCCGGCTACCCGTACCCCTGGTCGGTCTACCGGTGGATCGACGGCCAGACGGCCCGGCCCGAGCGGGTCCACGACCTGACGCGGTTCGCCACCGACCTCGCCGGCTTCCTGCGCGCCCTGCGGAGCGTCGACGCGACCGGCGGGCCGGCGGCCGGCCCGCACAGCGCCTGGCGGGGCGGGCCGCTGTCCACCTACGACGCGGAGACCCGGGCGGCGATCGAGACGCACCGCGACCGGCTCCCCGTCGACACGGTCACCGGCATCTGGCAGGCCGCCCTCGACGCCACCTGGGCCGGGCCGCCGGTCTGGTTCCACGGCGACGTCGCGTACGGCAACCTGCTGGTCCGCGACGGCCAACTCGCCGCCGTCATCGACTTCGGTTGCTGCGGTGTCGGCGATCCCGCCTGCGACACCGTGATCGCCTGGACACTGCTGCACGGCCCCAGCCGGGCCGCGTTCCGCGACGCGCTCGACGTCGACGTGGCCACCTGGGCGCGCGGGCGCGGCTGGGCGCTGTGGAAGGCGCTGATCACCCTGGACAACGCCGAGCCGGCCAAGGCCGCCGAGGCTCGCCACGTGCTCGATCAACTGCTCGCCGAGCACACCGTGGCCCGCTGAACACCCGTACCGTGTGGACATGGCCAGCTGGGACGACGTCCGCCGGATCGCGCTCGCGCTGCCCGAGACCAGCGAGCGGGCCTCGTACGACGGGCTGCCCGCCTGGCGGGTGCGGGACAAGCCGTTCGTCTGGGAGCGACCGCTGCGCCGTGCCGACCTCGCCGCCCTCGGCGCCGCCGCGCCCGACGGGCCGCTGCTCGGCGTGCGGGTGCCCGACCTGGGCGTCATGGAGGCCCTGCTCGCCGACGACCCGTCGGTCTACCTCACCACCCCACACTTCGACGGCTACCCGGCCGTGCTGGTCCGGCTCGACCGGATCAGCCTGCCCGAGCTGACCGAGGTGATCACCGAGGGGTGGTACGCCCGAGCCCCGAAACGGCTCGCCGCCGCCCACCGTGCCCTGGGGACCGCTGGGGCGTGAACCCCGTGGCCGGGCATCCACGGCCAGGCTGGCCCCGACCGGCGGCGTCAGCGGTCGGCCGGGGCGGCGTGTTCGGTGCGGCAGCGCGGGCAGCGGAGTCGCGCCCCGGCGGCCCGTGGTACGCGTAGCCGCTGGCCGCACGCACAGGTGAACACCGGCCGGGTCGCCCGCAGGTACTCGTCGCGGTCGCGCTGCGGCCAGCTGCCGTGGCAGCGGTTGCACCGTTTCGGCGGGTAGCTGTGGTAATAGGCCAGCCCCAACGCGCCCGCGATCATCACGGAGGCGGAGAACGGCAGGCCCAGCAGCGCGAGGAGGGCGGGCAGCATCGCGCCGGTACCGTCGGACAACACCCCGCCGACCAGTGTCAAGACCACCAGCGGCAGGCCGATCAGAAGTCCCGCGAAGCCCCACGTGAAGACGAGTAGGGACGGCACGAAGAGCGCCCGCACCTTACCGGGCGCCCAGCGGGCCACGCCGTACCCTCCGCAGCGCGGGCAGTTCAGCGAAGCCCGGTGCGGCACGGACCGCAGTGCCTTCGGCGCGAGCCACTCGACGAGCCGCTTGAGGATCTCCTCGACCAGTTTCGTCGCCAGGGACTGAAGGAACGAACTGAGCACGCCTGTCACCTCCCCACCCACGCAAACGGCCCGGCGCGCGGACCGGGCGCCGGTCCCCGCGCCATCGTGACCGGCGGGCGGCACCCTGCCGGCCCAGCGCGCCGACGCCGCCGCGCGGGCGACATCAATCCGACAGCGGTCACGCACCGCCCGGGAAGTTCGTCGCGCGTTCGTCTCCTGGCCGGGTGGGCGTCGGTAGGGGCCGCTAGCGTCGGCCGTCGTCACCGCGCCCAGGCCCGGGCGGCCGGACGACGCTCGGCACCGGGCACTGGCCGGCGCCCGGGACGCCCCGATCCCCAGCGCCAGGAGGCCCCCGCGCATGACGTCGTCACCCACCCGCCGCACCACGGCCGAGGTCACCGCCGTCCACCGGATCGGCGACAGCGCGCCGCACAGCGCGTTCACCGACCTGGTCCGGTACGCCGGGAGCTGGTTCTGCGCCTTCCGGGAGGCCCGGACCCACCTCTCCGAGGACGGCGTGATCCGGGTGCTGACCTCCCCCGACGGGCGGTCGTGGACGTCCGCGACGGTCGTCCGCCAGGCCGGGACCGACCTGCGCGACCCGCGCTTCGTCCCGCGGCCCGACGGGCGGCTACAGCTGCTCGCGGCGGGGGCCACAGGCGAGACCAGCAAGGCGTTCCAGACACTGACCTGGCTCTCCGCCGACGGGCACGCCTGGGGCGACCCTGTCCCGGTCGGCGAGCCGGACGTCTGGGTGTGGCGGGCGGCCTGGCAGGACGGCGCGATGTACGGCGTCGGCTACGCCACCCGGAAGCCACGGTTCGCCCGGCTCTACCGCAGCGCGAACGGCATCGACCTCCGGCCGTGGGTGCCGACGCTCTTCGAGGGCGGCTACCCCAACGAGTCGGGGCTGGTCTTCGACCCGGACGGCACCGCCATCTGCCTGCTGCGCCGCGACGGTGACGCCGCCACCGCGCAGCTCGGCCGCTCCGGCCCGCCGTACCGGGACTGGAACTGGACCGACCTGGGTGTCCAGATCGGCGGGCCGACGCTGCTCCGGCTGCCCGACGGGCGACTGCTAGCGGGGTTGCGCCTGCTCGACGGCGAGGTGCGCACCTCGGTCTGTGCCGTGGACCCGGAGCGGGGCGAGCTGACCGAACTGGTCGCGCTGCCCTCCGGCGGCGACACCAGCTACCCCGGCCTGGTCTGGCACGACGACCTGCTGTGGGTCAGCTACTACTCCTCCCACGAGGAGCGGACCTGCGTCTACCTGGCCGAGATCAGCCTGACCGGCTGAGCGACCGGACGGCCGCCGGACGGTCGGCGCGGGGGCGACGTCCACCCGGTGCAGCGGGCCCGTCACGGCGTGGCCGCCGAGGGCAGCGCGTCAGCCGAGCGGACCACCCTGCCGGTGGTGCGGGGCGACGGGTCGGGCGGGCACGGGATCCCCGGCGGCGCGGCGCGCCAGGCAGCCGGCGGATGGCCGGTGAACACCACCTCGCCGGCCCGTCGGGCGTCCGTCGCCGTTGGACTCTCTGCCGCCACTGCCGATCACCACCCATCATCGATGGCCGTCACGTACACCTGTCGGGTTCTGCGCGGAACCCTACGAGGCCCACCGAACACATCGCCAGGTGCAAATGGGTGGATCAAACGGGCGGCTGGCCGGTTGCCGGCAGGCCATTCGACGGGCAGGATCGGCCGCGTATGCCGACAGCGCGTCACCGCCGGTTGACGCAGCGGAGCGACACGGTCATCCCGGCGGCGCCGGAGCCAGCGCCGGGGTGGGAGTTTCGGCGTGGATGTGGAAGCGCAGCGAGCGGGCGTCGGTGAAGCACTCCCGCATCGGGCGCACCAGGTCCCGGTGCTCGGGGCTGCGCTCCCAGCTCTCGAAGTCGGCCAGGCTCGCCCACTCGCTGGTGATCAGCCACTGCTCCGGGTCCGTCGACGAACGACAGACCTGGTCGACGAGGTGCCCCGGCACCCCGCCGGCCACCAGGTGCCGGACCGCCTCGTACGCGGCGAGGAACTGTTCGGTGCGCGGCTCCGGCACCCGCACCAGGAACACCACCCGTGCCCGCTGATCGCTCATGGCGTCTCTCCCCTCACCGGCGCGGCCCCGCGCAGGACCAGCGCGCTGTTGAAACCGTCGAAGCCCCGCGCGCACACCAGCGCGAGCCGGCTGCGCGGCCGCCGGTGCTCCCGCAGGAAGTCCAGCTCGCACCCGTCGGCCACCTCGTCCGGGCCGGCGGAGGCGGGCAACGTGTCGTGCGCGAAGGCCAGCAGCGCGGTGGCCACGTCCAGCGCCGACCCGCCCTGATGGGCCCGCCCGGTCAGCGGCTTCTGGGTCGTCACCGGGGGCGTCCGGTCGGCGAAGACGGCCCGCAGCGCCTCGGCCTCGCTGCGGTCGTAGCGGGCGACGCCGAGGGCGTCGGGCAGCACCACGTCGATCCCGGCCGCGGCGACGCCGGCCCGGTCCAGGGCCAGCCGCATCGCCCGGGCGTACTGGGCCGGGTCGCCGGCGCTCTCCGCCGTGGTGTGCGCGGCGTCGTGGGTGGCGCCCCAACCGCTGACCTCGCCGTAGATCCGGGCGCCCCGCGACAGCGCGTGCCCCAGCTCCTCCACCACGAACACCGCACCACCCTCGGCCGGCAGGTAGCCGCTGGCGGCGGTGTCGAACGGCTGGTACGCCCGCTGCGGGTCGGCCACGTCGCTGAGCAGGCCGGAGCGCAGCTGGCAGGCCAGCGCGTACGGGCTCAGCGGGCACTCGGTCGCGCCGGCGATCACCACGGGCGTGCCCCGGCGCACCGCGCGGGCGGCGTGCGCCAGGCTGTCCAGTCCACCGGCGGCCTCCGCGACCAGCACCCCGCTCGGGCCCTTGAACTGGTGATGGATGGAGAGCTGCCCGACGCTGGCCGCGTAGAACCAGGCGATCGACTGGTACGCCCCGACGGTGCGCGACGAGCCGCCCCAGAGCCGTTGCAACTCGCGCTGCCCGAACAGGTTGCCGCCGGACGAACTGGCCAGGGTCACCGCGTAGCCGTACGGGTCCGGTGCCCGTTCGGGCAGGCCGGCGTCGGCCAGCGCCAGCCGGGTGGCGGCGAAGCCCAGGTGCGTCCAGCGGTCGGTCTGCACCAACTGCCGGCTGTCGGCGTACGAGTCGGCGGTGAAGTCGGGCACCTCCCCGCCGAGGCGCGTCGGGTAGCCGGTCGGGTCGAACAGGGTGATCGGCCCGGTCCGGCGGGTACCGGCCACCACCGTGCGCCAGTGCGCGTCCGCGCCGATGCCGCTGGGCGCGACCACACCGATGCCGGTCACCACCGCCCGGGCGGTCACCGGGCCACCACCGTCCCCGGCAGCCGGCGGAACACCATCGCCGACTGGAAGCCGCCGAAGCCGCTACCCACCGACAGCGCCACGTCCACCGGCACCTCCCGCGACTCGTTCGGTACGTAGTCCAGGTCGCACTCCGGGTCCCGGGTGGTCCAGTTGGCCGTCGGCGGCACCACGCCGAACTCGATGGCGAGGGCGCACGCGGCCATCTCGATCGACCCGATGGCGCCGAGCGAGTGCCCGACCATCGACTTGATCGAGCTGATCGGCACCCCGTACGCGGCCTGGCCCAGCGCCCGCTTGAACGCGGCCGTCTCGTGCCGGTCGTTCTGCCGGGTGCCCGAGCCGTGCGCGCTGATGTAGGAGACGTGCTCCGGCGCGATCCGCCCCTGCTTGAGCGCGTCGCTGACGGCCAACCCCATCTCCAGCCCGTCCGGGCGCAGCCCGGTCATGTGGTAGCCGTTGCTGCGGCTGGCGTACCCGGCCACCTCGCAGTAGACGTGCGCGCCGCGCCGGCGGGCGTGCCCGGCCTCCTCCAGCACCAGAACCGCCGCGCCCTCGGCCAGCACGAACCCGTGCCGGTCGGCGTCGAACGGGCGGGAGGCGTGCGCCGGGTCGTCGTTGTCCGGGCTGGTCGCCTTGATCGCGTCGAACGAGGCGACCGTGACCGGCGAGATCGGCGAGTCGGCGGCGCCGGCCAGCATGATGTCGGCCTCACCGTCCACGATCATCTGATGGGCGTAGCCGATGGCGTCGATGCCGGAGGTGCAGCCGGTGGAGACCACCTGCGCCGGGCCGTGCAGCCCGTGCCGGCAGGCCACGTCGGCGGCCAGGCTGCTGGGCACCAGGGCCTGGTAGAGGTACGGGCCGCCCCGCGCCGCGTCGACCAGCCAGCGCCGGCCGTGCTCGCTGACCGCCACGTACTCCTGTTCCAGGGCCATCGTGCCGCCCACGGCGGTGCCGAGGACCACCCCGGCCCGGTCCCGCTCGGCGTCGGTGAGCACCAGCCCGGCGTCGGCGACCGCCTCGGCGGAGCAGGCCAGCGCGAACTGCACGTACCGGTCGGCCCGGAGCTGCTCCACCTCGGTGAGCCCGGCGGCGACCGGGTCGAAGTCGCACTCGGCGGCGATCTGCGAGCGGAACGCCGACGGGTCGAAGAAGCTGATCCGCCGCGTGGCGGTCCGCCCCTCGGTGATGGTCTTCCAGAAGCGGTCCCGGCTGGCACCGCCGGGCGCGACCACCCCGATGCCGGTCACCACCGTGCGTCGCCCGGTCACGACACCACCTCGGTTCGCGACCGCGGGGCTCGCAAACCCGGCTCACTCCTCGCGCTCACCCTGCCGGCTTTGGTTCGCGACTGCGGGGCTCGCAAACCCGGCTCACTCCTCGCGCTCACGACCCGCCTCGCTGTTCGACGAGCTCGGTGTCGACGTGCCCCAGCTCCGGGCGGGGGGCCAGCGGACCGAGGTGGAAGACCACCTCGGCCGGTTCGACGCCGGTGTTGCGCAGGCGGTGTCGCACGTTGACGGGCACGAACAGCGCCTCGCCGGCGGTCAGCAGCGTCGGCTGGTCGTCCAGGTCGACGGTGATCGACCCGCGCGCCACGTACAGGAACTCCTCGCTGTACGGGTGGTAGTGCTCGGCGATCCGCTCCCCCGGCGCGAGCGCGGCCACCCCGAGGAAACCGGAGGTGCTGCCGACGGTGCGCGGGCCGAGCAGCACCCGCAGCTCACCGCCGCGCCGCCGGTCGGCGGGTACGTCCTTGGCGGCGATCGGCCGGGTGCTCAGGTCACTCATCGTCGGCCTCCGTCGCCTCGTCGCCGGCCGCCGGGCGGCCCTGGTCGGCGTGCTGCCGGGCGATGCGCTCCACCCGGTCCTTGATCACCGCGAGCTGGATGGCGCTGTTGGTGTTGATCCGCTCGGTCATCGCGGCGTTGTCGACCGGCGCGGTCGGCTTCATGGCGAAGTCCTGCGTCCAGGTCATCCGGGTGCCGCCGGCCTCCTCGGTGTAGCGCCAGTGGATGCGCATGTACTCGAACGGCCCGGTCTCCACCCGGTGCGCCCGGACCTGCCGGCTCACCGGGTCGGCGGTGCGTTCACTGACCCAGCTCCAGGAGACCCCGTTCTCGTCGGGGTGCATGGTGAGCCGGAACCGCACCGTGTGCCCGTCGCGGTGCAGGATCTCCACCACGGCGTACTCGGTGAACAGCTCCGTCCAGTTCGCCACGTCGTTGGTGATCTCCCAGACCAGTGCCAGCGGCGCGTCGATGAGCACGCCGTTCTCGGTGTGCCCGGGCGGGTCGGCGCGGCGGGCGACCAGGTCGGCCACCGCCGGGATGCTCAGTGCGCCGGCCTGCTCGGGGATGCTCACCTGCCACCGGTCGGCGACGACCGCGGACAGCTCCAGCAGGGCGAGCGAGTCCATGCCCAGCTCCTCCAGCGACGCGGCGGGCGCCCTGGCCGCGGCGTCGGCGTCCAACCCGCAGTGGGCCACCAGGATGTCGGTGATCTCGGCGGTCAACGGGCGACCATGGGTGACGGTCATCGGGTCCTCCTGTGGGATACGTCGGGCTCCGCCACGGGAGCAGGGCTCGGTGCGGGGGTGGCCGCCGGCCGCTGCGCCGGCGCCGGACCGGGCGCGGCGAGCAGGCGGTCGACCAGGCCGGTGGTGTAGCGGCCCTTGCGGAATGCGGCGTCGTCGAGCACCCGCCGGACGAACGGAATGGTGGTGCGCACGCCCGGCCCGGCGATGTCGAACTCCTCCAGGGCGCGCTCCAGCCGGTTGAGCGCCAGCTCCCGGTCGGGCGCCCAGACCACCACCTTGGCCAGCAGTGAGTCGTACCAGGGACCGACCAGGTAGCCGGCGCTGGCGTGGGTGTCGACGCGGGTGAACGGGCCGCCGGGCGGCACGAACCGTTCCAGCCGGCCCGGGGTCGGCGCGAAGCCGCGCTCGGGATCCTCGGTGTTGACCCGGCACTCCACCGCGACGCCGTGCAGCCGGATCTCCTCCTGCCGCCAGCGCAGCGGCACCCCGGCGGCGATGTGCAACTGCTCGTGCACCAGGTCGATTCCGGTGACCATCTCGGTGACCGGGTGCTCCACCTGGATCCGGCAGTTGATCTCCAGGAAGTGGAACCGCTCCTCCGCGTCGACGAGGAACTCCAGCGTCCCGGCGCCGACGAAGCCGACCTCCAGCGCGCCGCGCAACGCGGTCTCCGCGATGGCGTCGAGGGTGCTGGCGGGCAGCGCCGGCGCGGGCGCCTCCTCGACCAGCTTCTGGTGCCGGCGCTGCACCGAGCAGTCCCGGGTGCCCAGGTGCACCCCGTTGCCGTGGGAGTCGCAGAGCACCTGCACCTCCACGTGCCGGGCCTCGGTGAGGTACCGCTCGACGTACACCCGGTCGTCGCCGAAGGCGGCCTGCGCGGCGGCCCGGGTGCGGGTGTACGCCCGGGCCAGCTCGCCCGGGGCGCGTACCACGGTCATTCCCCGGCCGCCGCCGCCCGCGGCGGCCTTCACGATCACCGGGTAGCCGATGGCGTCGGCCACCTCGGCGGCCGCGGCGGCGCTCGGCACCGGCTGGACGCTGCCCGGCGGCAGTGGCAGGCCAGCCCGGCTCATCAGGGCCCGGGCCGAGGACTTGTCGGCCAGCGCCGCCATCACCGCCGGCGGCGGGCCGATGAAGACCAGACCGTTGTCGGCGCAGATCTCGGCGAAGTCGGCGTCCTCGGAGAGGAAACCGTAGCCGGGGTGCACGGCCTGCGCGCCCACCTGCCGCGCCGCCTCCACGATCGCGGCGGCGTTGAGGTAACTGCGGCGGCTCGACGCCGGCCCGATCCGGACGGCCTGGTCGGCGAGGCGGACCACCGCCGAGTCGGCGTCCGCGGCGGAGTAGACCACCGCCGTCCGGATGCCGAGCTCCCGGCACGCCCGCAGCACCCGCAGCGCGATCTCACCCCGGTTGGCGATCAGCACGGTCTCGAACATCGGTCACCCCACCCGCGCCATCAGGCCGGATCCAGCTCGACCAGCGGCTGGTCGTACTCCACCGGCTGGCCGTCGTCGACGAGGATCGCGACCACCCGACCGGCTCGGTCGGCGACCACCTCGTTCATCAGCTTCATCGCCTCGACGATGGCGACCGGCTGACCCGGGCGGACCAGGTCGCCGACCGCGACGAACGGCGCCCCTCCCGGCTCCGGCGCCCGGTAGAAGGTGCCGACGATGGGCGCCCGCACCGCGCCGCGCCCCGGCACCGGCGGGCGGATGAGCGCCGCCGGTGGGCCGGGCACCGTCGCGGCCGGCGGCGCCGTCGCCTCCCCATCCGGCAGCGGAGCCGGGGGTACGTCCGGTCGCGCCGCCTCGCCGGGGTGCCACTCCACCTCCAGCACCGCCGGACCGCTGCGCAGCCGGATCCGGCGCACCGGCCCGGTCAGCTCGGCGACCAGCTGCCGCGCCTGCCGGCGCAGCCCGGCCAGCACCTCCTCGTCGCGCGCCCCGGCGTCGTCGGGTCGACTCCCCTGCGCCGGATGGCCCGCCCCGGGGCGGACCTGGTCGCCTGGATCGGCATGCAGACACGCGCCGTCGTGCCCGGCCGGCCGACGGTCGGCGCCCGGCGACCCGGCGGCGGGCGCGGCGTCGCCGGCCGGGTCCTCCACAGCGGACGACACTCGCTCGGCGGCGGTCACCGGGCACCCGCCCGGGCAGCGAAGCGCGCCGCGCCGAACCGCCGGAACCGCTGCCGGCGGAGGCGGACCAGCATCGCGGGCGGTACGTCCAGCAGCGGCAGCAGGTTGGCCAGCAACGCGGCGCGCAGCCGTCGGGCGGTCTCCGCCGGGTCGTCGTGCGCGGCAGGCGCCGGCTCCGGCACGATCTCGTCGACCACGCCGAGCCGCCGCAGGTCGGGCGCGGTCAACCGCAGCGCCCGGGCCGCCTGCGGCGCGGCGGACCGGTCCGGCCAGAGGATGGCGGCGCAGCCCTCCGGGCTGATCACCGAGTAGACGGCGTGCTGGAGCATCAGCACCCGGTCGGCGACCGCCAGTGCCAGCGCGCCGCCGCTGCCGCCCTCGCCGGTGATCACGGCCAGCACCGGGGTCGGCAGCACGGTCAGGGTGAGGATGTTCTCCGCGATGGCGGCGGCCTGGCCCTGCTCCTCGGCGTCCACCCCCGGGTCGGCGCCGGGGGTGTCGACGAGGGTCACCACGGGCAGACCGAGTCGGGCGGCGAGGCGCATCAGCCGCAGCGCCTTGCGGTGCCCGGCGGGGCTGGCCATGCCGAAGTTGCGGGCGACCAGCTCGGCGGTGGTGTGCCCCTTCTGGTGGCCGATCACCATCACGTGCCGGCCGTCCAGGCGGGCCACGCCGCCGACGACCGCCGGGCAGTCCGCACCGAGCCGGTCGCCGTGCAGCTCCACGAACCCGTCGAAGACGGAGTCGAGATAGTCCAGTGTGGTCGGCCGTCCGGGGTGGCGGGCCACCCGCACGGTGTCCCACGCGTCACACGCCGTCGACCCCGGCTCGCCGCCGGGCGCGGGGGTGCCCGGCCGCCCGGTGACCGCGTCCCGGCCGTCGTCGGCCGGCGGAGGCGCCGACTCGGCGCCGGCCAGGCGCTCGCGGCGCGGCGCCAGCTCCTGCCGGGGTACGGGTGGACGGACCGGACGGGCGGCGCGGGTCGCGGCCAGCAGCGCCATCAACCGTCCGCGCAGCGACCGGCGCTGCACCACCATGTCGACCTGACCGTGCCGCAGCAGGAAGTCGGCGGTCTGGAAGCCCTCCGGCAACGCCCGTCCGGTGACCTGGCGGATCACGCGGGGGCCGGCGAAGCCCATCCGGGCGCCGCTCTCGGCCAGCACGAGGTCGGTGTTGGTGGCGAACGAGGCCGCCACCCCGCCGTAGGTCGGGTCGGTGAGGACGCTGACGGTGAGCAGACCCGCCTCGCGCAGGGCGGCGATGGCCTGGCTGACCGTGGCCATCTGCATCAGCGACAGCGCGCCCTCCTGCATGCGCGCCCCACCCGAGGCGGTGACCAGGATGAGCGCGCTGCGGTCGTCCAGCGCCCGCTCGGCCGCCCGGGTGATCAGCTCGCCCACCGCGCAGCCCAGGCTCCCGCCGAGGAACCGGAAGTCCATGACCGCCAGCACGGCCGGGTGCCCGCCGATGGTGGCGGTGCCGCAGACGACTGCCTCGGCCAGCCCGGTGCTGGCCCGGGCGGCGGTGAGCCGGTGCGGGTACGGCAGCACGTCGACGAAGTCGATCGGATCCGCCTCGGGCAGTCGCCCGGACAGCGGGCGCAACGACCCCGGGTCCACGAGCTGGCGGAGGCGTTCCGGGGCGCCGAGCCGGGCGTGTTCTCCGCACTCGGGGCAGACGTCCAGGTTGCGCCGCAGGCGTTTGCGGTAGAGCAGGCTCGCGCAGCCGGCGCAGCGGGACCAGAGCTGCTCCTCGCGCGGCGCGGTGGCCGTCACGACCGCCGCCCGGCGTCCGCGGCGTCGAACCGGTAGAAACAGCGCGCCATCGCGTCGCGCGGCTCCCGCCAGGTCGGCAGGTACGGCGAGACGTATGGGCGCAACCGGTCGCTGACCCGGACGAACTCGGGATGGCCGCGGGCGGCCTCCACCGCGCCCTGTGCCGGCTGCTCGGTTTCGAGCAGGTGCACGTAGAGGTCGTGCAGGCGGTACAGCGAACGGTGCCGGACGCCGACCAGGCGCGGCAGTTCCGTCGCGTCGGACTCGGCGAAGATCTCGGCGACCCGCTCCTCGGCGGTCGGGACCACCTTCGCGACGATCAGCGATCGGTCCATGGTTGGGCCTCCCCCCACGGCGTCCGGGCCGGCGGCGGGTGACCCCCGGACGCGCTGGACGACTGCCGACACGATGCGTCAGTCCTCGTCACGGCGGCGTCACCGTGACGGGCCGTTCTGCGACGCTCACTGGTGACGCTGCGTTGACGCAACCTGTGTATCAGCTATGTGCCGCGCCGCCCTCGACCGACGGATCCCCGTGTAAGTTTGACCAGTTCAGAAGCGATCTCATGGTTGACCGTCACCGATAGAAGGTCCACGCCGCCGTTGACGCACCGTGACCGCTATTGATAATCTTCACCGTGGTCAGCCCGGCGGCTCCGGCGGGCGGGGCCCCGCCCCGACAGCCGTGGTCGCGCCCCGACGTTGGGGTCGACAGTGGCGTCACGGGCAGCCATCCGGGACACAGGAGACAGTCGGGACGAGCGTTCCGCAGGGGGTGCCGCCGTGGCCGCTGATCCGTCCGTGCCGACCGCCGGAGGTCCTCCCGACGCTGGCGTCTCACTGCACCTGCTCGGCGGTTTCCGACTACTGCGCGGCGCGACGCCGGTCGTGGTGCCGCGCGGGTTGCAACGGGTCATCGCCCTGATCGGGCTGCGCCCCGGCGCCACCCGCAGCCAGCTGGCCGGCCTGCTCTGGCCCGACGCGTCGGAGGAGCGGGCGCTGTCGTCGCTGCGTACCGCCCTGTGGCGGCTGCGGCAGGACCCGTGCTGCCCGATGACCGTGGCCGGTGACACCGTGCGCCTCGGCCCGGCCGTCCGACTCGACGTCGACGACCTGGTCGGCACGGCGGCCCGCGTGCGCGACGGCGACGACCCCCGTACCGCCGCCGGAGCGCTCGCCGCCGGCCGGCACGACCTGCTGCCCGGCTGGTACGACGACTGGGTCCTGCTGGACCGGGAACGACTGCGCCAACTGCGCCTGCACATGCTGGAGCAGGTGGCCGGGCAGCACCTCGTCGCGGGGCGGCACGGTCAGGCGCTGGAGGCCGCTCTGGAGGCGATGGCGGCCGAGCCGCTGCGCGAGACGCCCCACCGTCTGGTGGTGCGCATCCACCTCGCCGAGGGCAACGCGTTCGAGGCCGTGCACGCCTTCTACGTCTACCGGGACCTGTTGCGCCGGGAGCTGCGCCTGGAACCCAGCCCAGCGATGAGCGCCCTGCTCGACGACACCCTCGCCCCGATCCGCGAGGCGAGCCGGGAGGCGGCCGGCCGGCCGTCACCGGTCGGCCGGCGCACGTGACGGTGACGTGACAGGCGCTGCGGCACGGTGGGCACCAGGAGCACGTGGCCGTCGACGCGAGGGTCGGGGAGCCACCGGCGGAAGGGGTCCCATGAGTCGTCTACTGATCGTCAGCCGGATCATCCCGGGCGCGGAGGGGCGGGTCGCGCAGATCTTCGCCGAATCCGACGCCACCGAACTGCCCGGTCTCACCGGTGTCACCCACCGGTCCCTGTACTGCCTGCACGACCTGTACGTGCACCTCATGGAGACCTCGGACGTCGACCCGGACGCGCTCGCCGCGGCCCGCAACCACCCGCTCTTCCGGCAGGTCAACGAGCGGCTCTCCGCGCACACCTCGCCGTACCTGCCGACGTGGCGCTCCCCCCGGGACGCGATCGCCGGCTGCTTCTACCGGTGGGACGCGGCCGAGGCGCCCGCGGCGCACCCGGCCGGCTGAGCGGACGGCCGACGTGTCCGCCCCGCCACCGCACGTCCTGATCATCGGCGCCGGCACCGGTGGGCTGTGCCTGGCGCACGGGCTGCGTCGCGCCGGGATCAGCGTCGCCGTCTACGAGCGGCACCACCACCGCGCCGAGGGGTTGCTCGGCTACCGGGTGGGCATCGGCCCGACCGGTAGCCGGGCACTGCGCGAGTGCCTGCCACCGGAACTGTTCGCCACGTTCCTGGCCACCTGCGCCCGGCCGCCGCGCTACTTCAACGTGGTCACCCAGGGGCTGCGGCAGACCGCCTCGTTCGAGCTGCGACCGGATGCCGACCCGGTGCACACCGAGCACTCGGTGGCCCGGATGGTGCTGCGCCAGGTGCTGCTGACCGGCCTGGACGACGTGGTGCACTTCGACCGGACCTTCGTCCGCTACGAGCAGCGCGACGATGGCACGGTCACCGCGTACTTCGCCGACGGCACCAGCGCCACCGGGGACCTGCTGGTGGCCGCGGACGGCACGCACTCGGCGGTGCGCCGCCAGTACCTGCCGCACGCGGTCACCCGGGACGCCGGCACCATCAACATCGCCACCCGCATCCCGCTGACCGCGCACACCCGCGACCTCGTCCCCGAACGGGTCCGTCAGGGCATCTCGCTGATCTTCGGCACGGGCGGGATGATGGGCGTCCTGCACGTGATGGAGTTCCGGTGGGACGCCGGGCGGGCGATCAAACCCGGCGTCGACGACACCGAGGCGGCCCTGCTGCGTGACTGGCCCGGCCTGGCCCACGACACCACCACCGACAACATCAACCTGATCGTCTGGAGCGCGTCCCGCCGCTTCCCGGCGGATGTCATGCAGCGCCGGGGCGAGGATCTCGTGCGGGTCGCCCTGGACCTCACCCCGAACTGGCACCCGCACCTGCGGGAGCTGTTGACCCGCAGCGACCCGGACAGCGCCCTACCGATCAAGGTGACCACGTCCGAGCCGGTGCCGCCGTGGAAGAGCAGCACGGTCACCCTGCTCGGCGACGCCATCCACACCATGACACCGGGTCGCGGGGTGGGCGCGAACACCGCGCTGCGCGACGCCCGCCTGCTCTGCCAGCAGCTCAGCCGCGCCGTCGCCGGCGACAAGACACTGCTGCAGGCGGTCGCCGACTACGAGGCCGCGATGGTCCCGTACGGCTTCGCCCGTGTCACCGAGTCACTGAACCGCAGCGGCACCAGCGGCGACGACCGGATGTACCGGCCGGTGGTGGGTCGGCTCGCGCTGCTCGGCGCGCGTGGCTACTTCGGGGTCACCAGCCGGGTGCCCCGACTGCGGCGCCGGTTCGTCGACGACTTCCACACCTACGAGGGCGACCAGGACTGATCCCGGTTCGAGAAACCCAGGCCCGGCACCGCGCCGGGCCCGGGTTTCGACGTGTTCCGCGCGACGCTGCGTCACCCGCCGCGCACCGCGTGCGGCGACCGTCCCACCCGTACCACAGCCGACCCATCCTGCCTGTCGTCGTGAACGCGCGTGTGCAAAGCTGCGGCGAGTTTTTCTCGTGACTTTTCCGACGAGGTGATAGGGAGGTTCGCCGTGGCGTGGTCTATCGGACACTCGCTGATAGTGGTACTGGCACTGCTGCTGGGTCTGGCCGCCGGGTGGTTGCTGCGCGGCCGGCAGGGCGTACGGGCCAGCGGACACGCTCCGTCGATCGTGGACGGTGGTCCCGTCGCCGGCCTGGCCGTGGTCGCCACCCCGGCGCCGGCGGCCACCACCGACGAGGCCCGGCCGGAGGCGGCTGTCGACCCGGCGCCCACCGCGGTCCTCGACGAGCCGACCCCGGTGGACACGGTGAGCGCGCCGGCAGCGGTGATCACCACGCCGGACGGTTCCGCGCCGAGCACTGTCGACCCGGGCGACATGGCGCTGACCGACGCCCCGCCCGCCGGCCCCGCCGCTGAACGGTCCGACGCGGACGACCTCCCGCCGGTGCCGGTCACGGACCCGGAACCCGCGCCGGTCGCGGTGCAGGAGCAGCCAGCTCCGGCGGTCGTCGTCGCCCCCCGCCAGCCGGTGGACGACAGCACGCCCACCGACGCGCCGCTGACCGAAGCCCCGCTGACCGGTGCCGAACCGATCGAGGCCACCTCGACGGAGGTCGCGCCGACGGAGGTCGCGCCGGTCGAGGCCACGCCGGTGGACACCACGCCGGCCGACACCACGCCCGCCCACACCACGCCGGCCGACACCGCCTCGGTCGACACGACGCCGGCTGACGTCGACGCGGAGCCGGTGCGGGCCACGCCGCCGGTCCGCCCGACCGCCACCGCCACCCCGCCGGTGCGCCCGACCGCCGCCACCCCGCCGACCGGAGCGGACACCGACCCGACGGGCCCGGCCGACGACTTCCGCCGGATCCAGGGCGTCGGGCCGAAGATGGCCGCCGCGTTGCAGGCCGCTGGCGTGCGCACCTACGGCCAGCTCGGCGAGCTGGACGAGCCCGCGCTGCGCGACCTGATCCGGGCCGCCGGCCTGCGCGCCGCCCCCGGCCTGGCCACCTGGCCGCAGCAGGCCCGCGTCCTGGCCGGCGCCGGCGACGAGATGGTCGCCGTACTGCCCGACGGCAGCCAGGGCTGAGGTCCTACTCCGAGCCCCCGGCGGCCGTCCACGCGACGGCCGGCCGGGGGCTCAGCCGTTCGGGCGGAAAGCCCGCGGGTCGACCGCCAGGCAGGGCGATCGGACCGGCGGCGAACCCGGTCGGGAGAAAACGCGATGAATCCGGGGTAGGGCTCCCGGCTGCTCGTTACCGTCGGTCGAGGTGGCCGGAGCGGCCCGCCAACGTCGACCGGCCCCGCAGGAGCAACCCGTGCACTTCGCCGCGCCGGAGCCCGGGTCCCGCCCCCCGGTGCGCGACCCGGAGTCCCCGCGCCGGGTGACGCTGCTCGAACTCTTCTTCGACCTGGTGTACGTCGTCGCGCTCGCGCTCATCTCCCGCGGCATGGTCGTCGGCCTCGACTGGCACCGGGCCGCCGAGGCGCTGATCCTGCTGGGTGCCGTCTGGTGGACCTGGGCCATCACCACCCTGGTCACCGACATGTACGACCCGGAACGCACCGAGATCAAGCTGCTGATCACGGCGGTGATGTTCGGCGCGCTGCTGATGACCACCGCCATCCCCGAGGCGTTCGGCGCCCGAGGGCTGGTCTTCGCCGCCACCTACGTGGCGATCCACCTCGGCCGCGGGTTGTTCCTGATGCCCATCGTGCGCCGCCATCCGGAGACCCAGCGCAGGGCTGCGCGGATCTTCGTCTGGTTCGCCGTGTCGGCGATCCCCTGGATCATCGGTGGATACGTCAGCGACGACGCCCGGATCATCTGCTGGGCCGTCGCGCTCGCCATCGACTACGGCGGTTTCCGGCTGGCGTACCCGGTGCCCGGCCTCGGGGTCGTGCCGGAGAAGCAACGCAACGTCACGGCCGAGCACCTCTCCGAGCGTTACCAGCAGTTCTTCATCATCGCCCTCGGCGACGCCATCCTGACCATCGGCACCATGTTCAGCCTGGCGCACTCCGAGGCGGAGAACATCGGCTCGTTCGCGGTGGCGTTCCTGACCACCCTGGTGCTCTGGCGGATCTACGTACACAAGTCCGGAGAACTGCTGCCGGTGGCCATCCAGGCGTCCAGGGAGCCGAGCAAGTTCCTGTTCACCGCCCCGTACACCCATCTGCTGATGGTCGCCGGGGTGGTGACGACGGCCGCCGGGTTCCACCTGGTGCTGCACGAGCCGACCGGGCGCACCCCGCCGGCCTGGCTCGCGGTGATCCTCGGCGGCCCCGCACTGTTCCTGGCCGGCCGGGCCGCCTTCGAGTACGAGGTGTTCAGCCGGGTGTCGCTGTCCCGCCCCGGCGGCCTGCTGGCGCTGCTGACCATCGCCCCCGCTACGCTGTACCTCCCGCCGGTCTTCGCATCCCTGGGCGCACTGCTGGTGCTGACCGGTGTCGCGTACGCCGATTACCGGCGCAGTCGCGGAAAGCCGCCGGAGGAGCCCGCACCGCCACACTGAAACCGGTGCTGTGGCACGAAGACGTGAACGGCGTACCGCTGCGCTCAGCGCGTGCCGGCCAGCAGCCGACCGGCGTCCGGCACGTACGGCTCGATGCCCAGACCGGTGAGCAGTTGGTGCACGGTGGCGGTGGCTGCGGTGAGCACCGGACGGCCGACACGCGCCTCCACCCGCGGCACCGCGGCCAGCGACGGCAGCTGTACGCAGGCGGAGAGCACCACGGCGTCCACGTCGGTCACGTCCAGCCGGTCGGCCAGCTCCACCAGGCGCTGCGCCGGGATCCGGCCGACCGCGACGTTGTCCGGTTCGCTGAGGCTCACCGCCTCGGTCACCCGCACGCCGTGCTGGGCGAGGTAGGCGGCGACGGTCGCGGTCAGCGGCGGCAGGTACGGCGCGATGAGCGCCACCCGGCGGGCACGCAGGACGCGCAGCCCGGCGACCAGGGCGCCCGCACTGGTCACCACCGGCATCTCGTGACCGGCGCGCCCGGCAGCGCGGCCCAACCGCCGCTCGGCTCTCTCGTGCGCGCCGGCGCCCTCGCACATCACCGCCACCAGGCAGGCGTACGCGAGCACGTCGCAGCGGGCGTCGGCGAGCTCGGCGGCGCACCGGACGGCCGAGCGGTTCATCCGGGCCAGTTCGTCGGGGGTCACCTGGTGCAGCCGGACCCGGCTGGCGTGGGTGGTGAAGTGGACCGTCGGGTCGACGGTCTCACGCCGGCGCAGCATCGCCGGGATCTCGGTCTCCATGGTGGTGTTCGAACTCGGCACCACCAGGCCGATCCGGTAGCCGCTCACACCAGCGCCCCGGCGTACCCCCGGACCCGCAGGCGCTGTCCGGCGGTGCGGCCGAGGCGCACCTGAAGGCCGAGCGGCGCGGCCGCGCGACGCACGTCGTCCAGGTGCAGGGAGCCGTGCCGGTCCACGGTGAGCACCGGCGGCTCCTCCAGCTCGCCCTCCGGGGCGTGGAAGGACAGCAGGGTCACCGAGGTCGTCAGGTAGCCCGGGTAGGCGGCGCGGGCGGCCGCCTCGTCGGGGTGGGCGAGCACCACGAGGTCGTCGAGGTGGGCGAAGTCGGCGGCGAGACCGTCGGCCTTCCAGTGCGCCGGCTCCTCGGCTGCGCCGGTGAGGTGCCGCGACCGGTTCGCCGAGGTGATGTAGAGGTGGTCGGATCCGGTCTCGACGAGCGCCCGCTCGAAGAAGGCGTTGGACGGGCAGGTCAACCCGGGCGCGATCACCTGGGTGGTGCGCAGCCCCCGGTCGATCTGGGTGAGGTGCTCGGGCAGCCGGTCCGCCGCCGGGCCCCGGAAACCGAACGGCCCGGCACCGTAGAGGGCGTCCATCAGCGCCCGCACCCGGCCGACCGGCAACCGGCGCGAGATCCGGGACCAGTCGAACATCGCGGGGATCCGGTCGACCGCGGTGGTGATGCTGCCGACCTGGTGGACCGGCCGGCCCTTGGCCACGTTGACCCGGCGGACGGTGGCCGCGTCCGGTCGGGTGACGATGACGTAGAAGTTGGCGAACGCCGCCGCGACAACCGCGCCGCCGGCCAACGCGCGGGCAGCGGCCGCGACGTCCTCGGGGCGGTCGATGTACAGGGGCGGTGTCGGGGCGTCCATGAGTCCTCCTCGGCGGGGGCCTGAGGCAGTTCTACGTCCGGCGGCCCGTACCGCGGCCGGGTTGGTCGTCGATCCGATAGCCGACCGGCCGCGGGCGATGCGGGCGGCCGATCCCGGGCCGTACCGACGGCGGACAGTGCCGGCCGGACGGACGATCCCCGGGGGTCGTCACGGGCAACCGTTAGCCGCGAGACGGGATTGGGTACAACGCCTGCACCTCGATCCACCACATTCCCTCAGGAGGCAGCGATGCGCGGCACCTCGATACTCGGAGTCATCGTCGTGATCTGGCTGATTATCGGCGCGATCGCCGGCGGCCAGCGGGGCTACTACAGCGGCGACGACACCAACTGCGCCGAAGCCGGCACCATCCTGGTCACCATCGTGGCCGGGCCCCTGAACTACATCGGCGCCAACCCGAAGGTCGACTGCAAGCTGCCCGAGCCGTCCAAGTAGGACGAAGACGCCCGGCCCGCGCCCTCCTCCGGGGCGCGGGCCGTTCTCTGTCCGGACCAGAACCGCGCCTCCACAGCAGGGGTTCTCTGTCAGCGCCGGGACGACCGCCACCTCGCCTAAGCCGTCCTAGGAGGCTATCTCGCCAGGCTCGGTCACGTTTGTCGGCTCGGAGGCCGGGAACGACGCGGCGTCAGCCGCGGGACGGAACACGGGAGTGTGGCATGCAGATCGGCTACAAGCTGGCCTCGGAGGGCTACGGGCCACAGGAGATCATCCGGCAGGCCGTCCGGGCCGAGCAGGTCGGTTTCGACTTCGTGGAGATGAGCGACCACTTCCACCCCTGGCTCGACGTCCAGGGCCACTCGTCGTTCACCTGGAGCGTCCTGGGCGCCATCGCGGCGAAGACCACCACCCTGCGCCTGGCCACCGGCGTCACCTGCCCGACCGTCCGCTACCACCCGGCGATCATCGCGCAGGCCGCCGCCACCATGGCGCTGATCTCCGACGGGCGGTTCACCCTCGGCGTCGGCGCCGGCGAGCGGCTCAACGAGCACGTGGTCGGGCAGGGCTTCCCCAGCGTGCGAGGCCGGCACGAACGGCTGCGCGAGGCGCTGAAGATCATCCGGCTGCTGTGGCAGGGCGGCTACCAGTCGTACGAGGGCCGGCACCTGCACCTGGAGGACGCGCGGGTCTTCGACCTGCCGGAGAATCCGCCCGTGATCGCCGTCGCGGCCAGCGGTGAGGCGTCGGCCCGGCTCGCCGCCGAGCTTGGCGACGGGCTGTTCGCCACCGAGCCGGAGGCGTCGATCGTCGAGCACTACCGGCGCGCCGGAGGGGCGGGCCCCCGCTACGCCGAGGTGCCACTGGCCTGGGCCACGGACGAGCCGCAGGCGGTCCAGGCGGTCCTGCAGACCAGCCGGTGGATGGTCACCGGCTGGAAGGTGATGAGCGAACTTCCCAACCCGGTCAACTTCGACGCGGCCAGCTCGTACGTCGAGGAGAAGCACATCCGCCAACTCTTCGCCGTCGGACCGGACCCGGAGCCGCACGTGGCCAAGGTCCGGTCGTACGTGGAGGCGGGCTTCGACCACATCGTGCTGCAGAACGCCGGCCCCGACCCGGACGGCTTCCTCGACTTCTTCGCCGGCGAACTGTCCGGGCGGCTGCGCGCGTCGGGCTGACGCCGTCGTCCGGGACGACACCGGCCGCCCCGACGATCGTCGGGGCGGCCGGTCGCGCTCGGGATGGGCGCGCGGGTCGCCGGTCAGCGGAAGCAGTGCGCGATCGGCACCGCGCTGCCCTCGCAGTTGGTCGGCTCGTTGTCGACGACCACGCT
Organism: Micromonospora yongxingensis; assembly: GCF_052601155.1. Lineage (NCBI taxonomy): Bacteria > Bacillati > Actinomycetota > Actinomycetes > Micromonosporales > Micromonosporaceae > Micromonospora > Micromonospora yongxingensis. The sequence goes on along the minus strand of NZ_JBQXEO010000008.1, from coordinate 138,245 downwards.
CTCGTCGTCGATCTTGACCTGGGCGTGCTCGCCGAAGATGCCGCCCGGCTTCACCGTGGCCGCGTTCCGGGTGACCTTGCTCGTGAAGATCGCCACCGAGCCCGCGGTGGCGTAGATGCCACCGCCCTTGGACGCCGCGCCGACCGCCTCGTTACCGGTCACGTCGCTGCCACGCACCAGAAGGTTCGACCTGGCGGCGTAGATGCCGGCGCCGATGCCGTGGGTGGTGTTGCCGTCGACCACGCTGTCGTCCAGCGGCAGCAGGCCCTGCACGCTGGAGATGCCGCCGCCGTTGACCGTGGAGGTGTTGCCGCGGATGGTCATCTTACGCATCACCAGCACCGCGTCGGAGTTCGCGGCGCCGCCGCCGACCTGCGCGGTGTTGTTCAGCAGCTCGGTGTCGTACACCTTGGTCCGGGCCGAGAAGCTGGCCAGCCCGCCGCCCTGGGTGGCGCTGTTCTGCGCGAAGGAGGTGCTCTCCACCTCGGCCGCGCCCCGGTAGTTGCCGAGCCCCCCGCCATAGGCGTTCGCGCTGTTGCGGTGGAACTCGGAGCGCTTCAGCGTCAACACGCCACCGTTGAGCAGGCCCCCGCCCTTGCCCGCGGCGCCGGCGGCGCTGTTGCCGATGAAGGTGGAGTCGGTGACCACCATGTTGCCGTCGTTGAAGATCCCGCCACCGCCGCCCTCGGGGGACAGTGAGGTGCTCTGGGTGACGGTGACCCGCTCCACGACGGCCGTGGCGCCGTGCACCACGTGCAGGCTGCCGCCCTCGATGGCCGACCGGCCGTTGTGCAGTTCCACGTCGCGCAGGGTCAGCTCGCCACCGTCGCGGACGGTGAAGAAGCGGAACGCCGCGGCATGGGCGTCGCGGGCGATGGTGGCTCCGGCGCCGTCGATCGTGATGGGCTGGTAGATCACCGGCAGGCCGGCCGTGTCGTCGGCCGGGTTGCGCGGCGGCGCCTCAGCGTCACCCGGGGTCTCGGCGGCGTCGGCCGCCTCCCGCGCGTCCCGGATCCCGCCGTCGTACCGGTCGGTCTCGTGGAACGCCTCGGTGAGGGTGTACCGGCACTTGGGCGCCAGCCGCAGCTCCGCGCCGCCCTCGGCGTTGGCAGTCACCAGCGCCGCCACCAGCTTCGCCGCGTCGCAGGGCACCGACACGACCCCGCGCTTGCCGGTGCCCGGCGTGCCCGGTCGGCCCTGCTCGCCACCGTCGCGCTCCGGACCGGCCCGCCGGTCGTCGTCATCCCGTGCGGCGGCGGTCAACCTGCCCAGGCCCGGGAGGGAGAGGTCCCGGTCGGCGGCGGCGGCGACCCCGGCCGCGCCGGCCGCTCCCACCACGAGGCTCCCGGCCAGGAACCCACCGGCTAAGAACCATCGGGACCGCCGTCTTGGTCGAGCCGGGCGGTCTCCTCCTCGGTACGTGGACATGAGGTGCCTACCTTCCTGCCTGCGTGACGTGACCGCGCATCGATCCGGGCGCGGGGGGCTCGACGTGCCGCCGGCCACCAAACGCCACGATAAATCCGCAATACGGACAGGAAGGTGTGAACGTGAATAGTGCTGTCATTCACCTTCAAATTCGCCCCACGCGTACGCCGCACCTACCCCCGTCAGCCGCCGACGTGGATGCCGGGACGCCGCAGCGGATCGGGCTCGGTACGGCGAATGATCTCCCGCACCACCGGCGGGGTGTCCCCCCGACCGAGGATGAGGTAGCGCAGCAGGTGCGCGATCGGGCTCCCCTCCGACCACTCGAAGTGCGCGTGTGGCCGAACCCCGGTGGCGTCGCGCAGGGCCAGCAGGATCGCGGCGATCGCGTTGGGCGCCGCGGGACTGTCGGCCCGCAGCACCCGGAAACCGCCCACCTCCACCCCGCGCACGCGCAGCACCTGACTGAACTCCGACGGGTCGACCACGTCGATCTCCAGGAACAGCACGTCGGCGGCCCCGGGCACCGGGTTCATCCCGCGCTGCGCCCGCTCCTTGACCGTGTACTCCTTCACCGAGCCGCTCTGCCGCTTGTTCGCGATCAGGTGCAGCTGCCCGTCGTGGGCCAGCGACTCGGCGATGAACCGGCGGGCCGGCTCGTCGAACTCGATCCGCACGGCGCGCAGCTCCGTGGTCCGGGTGACCCGCGAGACCAACGAGACCACGATGATGCCGAGAATGAACAGCGCGGAGATGGTGATGCCGTCCGGCTGCTCGATGACGTTCTCCAACAGCGCGTACAGCAGCACCAGGGTCAGCACGGTGAAGCCGATGGCGGCCGAGCGCCGGTGGCGGCGGGCCGCGGAGATGGTCACCGCCACCGCGCCGGAGACCATCATCGCCAGGATCCCGGTGGCGTACGCCCCGGCCTGGGCGTTGACGTCGGCCCGGAAGGCGATCGTGATGGCGACGCTGACCACGGTATAGACGATCACCACCGGGCGGACCGCCCGTGCCCACTCCGGGGCCATGCCGTACGACGGGAGGTAGCGGGGCACGATGTTGATCAGGCCGGCCATCGCCGAGGCGCCGGCGAACCAGAGGATGAGCACGCTGCTCACGTCGTAGACGGTGCCGAACAGCTCGCCCAGGGAGTCGTGCGCCAGGAAGGCCAGCGCCCGGCCGTTCGCGGCACCACCCGGCTGGAACTCCTCCGCCGGGATGAGCGCCGTGGTCACGAAGGTGGTCGAGATCAGGTAGACCGACATGATCAACGCGGCGGTGGTGAGCAGCCGCCGCGTGTTGCGGATCCGGGTCGCCAGCCGGGCCTGGGAGTCCACTCCCCCGGCCGCCACCAGCGGCATCATGCTGACTCCGGTCTCGAACCCGGACAGCCCCAGCACCAGCAGCGGAAAGGCCAGCACGGCGGTGAGCAGCACCTGGCCCGGCCCGCCACCCTCCGTCGTCAGCGCGGCGGTCCAGTCCGACACGATGGCCGGCTCGGTCGTGATCCGGATCACCGCGACCACCACGATCACCGCGTTGAGCAGCAGGAACACCGCGACCAGCGGGATCGCGACCACCACGGCCTCGCGGAAGCCGAGCAGGAAGACCCCACCGAGGATGAGCAGCAGCACCACGGTCACCACGACCGGGACCCACGGGCCGTGCAGGGCGTCCGGCAGGTACGGGTTCTCCAACAGGTGCACGGTCGCGTCGGCCGAGGACAGGGTGATCGTGATGATCCAGGAGGTGGCCACGAAACCGAGCAGCACGAGCACGAAGACCTTGCCTCGCCAGAACGGCAGCAGCCGCTCCAGCATCGCCACCGAGCCCTGCCCGTGCGGGCTCTCCTGGGCCACCCGGCGGTACATCGGCAGCATCCCGAACAGGGTGAGTGCGACGATGAGCAGAGTCGCCAGCGGGGAGAGCGCCCCGGCCGCGACCGCCGCGATGCCCGGCAGGTACGACAGGGTGGAGAAGTAGTCCACGCCGGTCAGGCACATCACCTGCCACCACGCGTGCGCCCGGCTCTGCCCCTCGGTGGCCTCCGGGCCGGGTGGCTGCACCCGGTGCTGGAAGAGCCACCGGCGCAGCGGGCTGTCCGGCGCCGCCGGCCGGACCGGGCTGGCCACCCGTTCCGGCATCACCACGCCCTGCCGGCCGCCCCGGTGCGGGCGGGCCGGGTCGCGAGCGGCGCGCAGCGCCGGGTCCAGACCGGTGGGCGGGTGGCGACGCCCGCCCCCGCGTCGAGGTTTCCCCCGGTGCTCCTCAGCCATCGCCCGTCCCACCCTCGCAGGTCCTGATCCGACGGTAGGCGGTGCCCAGCGACCCGACCGGCGGAACCGGGCAGGCGGATGGCCTGCTCAGGGCAGGTCCGGACGAGCGAACAACCGGGCCAGCGCGGGCGGATCGGCGACCGTCACCGTGGCTGCCGGATGCCGGAGCCACCCCGCGGGCGCGATGGCCCGCACCGGCACCCGGAAGCGCAGGCAGACCCCGGCGGCGGTGCTGCTGCCGAAGCTCACGCCACGGTCGGCCAGCGACACGTGCGGACCGATCGCCCGCCACCAGCGGTACGGGCCGCTCACCTCGACGCCGGTCACGTTGGCCCGGTCCGTCCGCAACCGCCACGGCCCGTACCGGATCAGCAGCTCCCGGTCGGTGACGGCGACCCACGCCGTAGCCGGACGGACGCCCAGCAGCGCCAGTGCCGGGCGGAACACCGGCTCGAAGCGGAACGGGAACCGCGTCACGGCGCCGGTCATCCGGCACCCGGTCGGAGCACGGGTCGCGACACCGGGCCACCCGGCCGCAGAGGGCCGGGCCGCGCGGGCCGGGGGCGGGCGGCGGGCCGGCGCCGGGCCAGGACGGTCATGGCGCGGGCGTACCCGCAACGGGCCGGGCGACACCCCCGGATCGCCGGATCTTCCGCCCCCACCCGCCGGCCGGCCCGCCCCGGGCCGGCCGGCGGTGACAGCCGGTCGACACCCCCCGGGCCGACCGACCGTTCCCCCGGTGCCGCCCGGAACCCTCGGACGGCCGTACGGGATGCGCGGGCTGGCGGACGGGACGCGTCCCCGCGCTCCGCCCACCCCCCGGGGCGGAGCGCGGGAACCCCCCGTCCCGGCTACTGCAGGAACGCCCCCAGGGGCGAGAGCAGCAGCCGGCCGAGCGCCGCGGCGTTGTCGTCCAACCGCGTGCGCTCACACTCGCGGGCGTCCGGGTCGTGCCGGCACCGCCAGATCTTCTGCGCGTTACGCCAGGCGACATCGCGGGTGTACTCGACCAGTTCCCCCTGGTACCAGTCGTCGATGTCACCGTTGAGCATGTCGATGAGCAGCTGCCACCGCTCCAGGTAGCCCCGGCGAAGGCCGGGGATCTTGTCCGCGAAGATGTTGTTGATCTCGAGGTAGTCGTGGTGCTGGTCGCTGCCGTCGACCGGCTCCGACTCCAGGTGATCGAACGTGGTCACCAGCGCGAACGGCAGGTCGAAGTTGATGTGTGCGTTGACGCCGGCGGCCGCCGAGGGCAGGGGACGCGCATCCGGCCCACGCATCCGCTCGAACAGGCACGACCAGGCCTTCGGCGTGCCCGGGCTGGAGTCGGTCCACAGTCGTATCGCGTCGAAGTACCGCGCCGCGAACTCGACGTCCAACCGGGAGAGGAACGCCGGGTCGACGAAACGGTCGTCGTACAGCCCGTCCAGGACGCTGCTGGTGATGGTCAGGTACAGCTTGTTGAAGTCGGCCAACGGGCAGCTCTCCTCCAACGGAGGCAGCCGCACCAGCAGGTCCTGGAGCTTGGTGAGGTGGTCGACCACCGCCGGGACGTCCGCGGGATGGTCGGCGAGCAGGTCGACGATGTCCCGGTGCACGGGTCCCCAGACCGGTTCGGTCATCTCTCCTCCATGGTGGTCCGCGGCACCCCCGTGCCGTCGTCGACGATGCTCAGCCTTTCAGCCGACACCCGTACGCCGGATCAGTAGAACGACGTATCCCGGCGCGCACACGCCGCCGGCTGACCGACCGGTCGGTCAGGCGCGCCGGCTGCGCAGCTGGATCGCGCTTGCCTGGACGCGGGTGCGGACCTGGAGCTTGTCGAAGATGTGCGACACGTGCACGCCGATGGTCCGCTCGCTGATGAACAGCCGCTGCCCGATCTCCCTGTTGGTCAGCCCCTCGGCGACCAGGGAGAGCACCTCCCGCTCCCGCGCGGTGAGCGCCGCCAGCTCGTCGTCGACTGGCTCGGCCGCCGCCGCGCCCGGGGCACCGTTGGGGGCCTCGCGCTCCTCCAGCGGCACCCGCGCACGCCCGGCCAGCTCCCGGATCTCCGAGGTCAACGGCACCGCGCCCAACCCCTGCGCCACCGCGTACGCCTCGCGCAGCAGCTTGCCGGCGGTGGCCACCCGACTGCGCCGGGCCAGGAGCGCCTCGGCCTGGCGCAGGCGGGAGTACGCCGCGGGATAGGGGTGGTTGCGGCGGTCCCACTCGGTCACCGAGTTGGCCCACAGCTCCGGGTCGCTGCCGTCCAGGCGGCTCACCTCGGCGGCGCACAGCGCCAGGAAGGCGTCCACCACCGAACGCACCGGCCGGGCGGCGGACGCGCTCTTGCGGGCCACCCGCTCGGCGGTCTCCCGCAGCCGGCGCACCGCCGTCGGGTCGACCGCCACGGTGCGGCTGGCGTGCGCCTCCGCCTCGGCCCGCAGGCCGTGCCAGACCAGCGCGGACAGGATCGTCACGTCGTCGGAGCGGCTCTCGGTCAGGCCGCGCTGCACCGCCTGCCGCGCCACATCGTGCCGGCCCTCCCACATGGCCAGCCCGGCGCGCAGGGTGAGCAGCGGGATGACGTGCCGTGCGCCGCCGCCGGCCAGCACGGTGGCGACCGCGTCGAGGTCCCGGTCGGCGGCGGTGATGTCGCCGTAGCCCACCGAGAGCCGGCACCGGGCCAGCAGCAGCTCGACGGCGTCCGCGCCGGACGGGCGGTGCCGCAGTGCGGCGGCGACCACCTTCTCCGCCTCGGCCCACTGGCCCACCCGGAACAGGCCGTTGGTGGCGATGGCCAGCAGCCGGGTCTCCCAGGTGCGGCCCAGCCCCAACTCGGCAACCCGCTCGGCGCCCCGCCGGGCCACCACCACACCCTCTTCGAGGATGTTCAGCGGCCCGGTCAGCAGCTCCGCCAGGTGCAGGTACGCGCAGGCCACATCCTCCGGCTTGCCGGCCCGCTCGGCGGTGTCGAGGGCCTGGCGCATCACGGCGAGCCCGGCGTCCGGGTCCTCCAGGTAGGCGTCGCTGAAGCCGAGCGCCGCACTGGCCAGCACCACCTCGGTGGCGGAGCCCTCCACCGAGGCGGCCAACTCCAGCGCCTCCCGGGCCCGCCGGCCGGCGTCGGCGTACCGGCCCAGGTGCAGCAGCAGCTCGGCCAGGTGGGCGGCCGCGGTGGCCCGGTCGCGGGGCGAGCAGTCCGCCGCCTCCAGCGCCCGCTGGTACTCCTCCTCGGCCAGCGCCGAACGCCCTGCGGCGGCCAGGTAGCGGGCCCGACGGATGTGCAGTGCGCAGCTCGGCTCACCACCCTGCACCGAGGCCAACTCCTCCAGCAGGGCCAACGCCCGGGCGTGCTCACCGCAGTGGTGGGCCGCCTCGGCGGCGTGCCCGAGCAACTCGACCCGGTCCACCGCCACCGAGGCCGGGTCGCCGGCCAGCTGCAACGCCACCGACCAGTGGCGGTGCGCCTCGGCGTAGCCGTGCAGCCGCTCGGCCTCCTGCGCGGCGGCCACGGCCGCCGGCAGTGCCCGCGCCGGCTCGCCGGCCAGCCGCCAGTGGTGCGCCAGCCGCGCCTGGTGCAGCTCGCCCGGTGCCGAGGTCAGCGCCTCGGCGTAGCGGCGGTGCAGCCCCGAGCGCTCGGCCGGCAGCAGCTCGTGCGCCAGCACCTCGGCGACGAGGCGGTGCCGCAGCCGGTAGCCGTCGTCGTCGCCGACCAGCAGCCGGTGCGCCACCGCGGCGCGGGCCGCGTCGATCAGCTCGTCCTCGGGCAGCCGGAGCACCTGGGCCAGCAGCCAGTGCTGCACCGGCTCGACGCCGGCGGCCACCGCGTGCACCACCTCGTGCGCGTGCTGGGGCAGCGCGTCGACCCGGTCGAGGAAGATCTCCCGCAGCGTCTCGGACAGCCCGTCCCGACCGTCGCGCAGGTCGCGGGCCAGTTCCTCGATGACGAACGGGTTGCCGCCGCTGCGCTGCCACACCTGCTCGGCCGCGTCGGCGGACAGGGGCCGGCCCACCACGGCGGCGGCGAGCCGTTCGGTGTCCGGCCGGTCCAGCGGGGCCAGGTCGAGCACGCGCACCGTCCGCAGTCGGCGCAGCTCGGTGAGGACCCGGCGCAGTGGGTGCGCGCCCTGCAACGACTCGGCACGCACCGCGGCCAGCACCGAGAGCTGGAGGTCACCGAGCCCGGCCAGCAGGTACAGCAGCAACTGCCGGGTGCTCCGGTCGACCCACTGGAGATCATCCAGGATCAGCACCAGCGGCCGCCCCTCGGCGATCAGGTGCAACCCACGGGAGACCCGCTCCAGCAGGGCCCCCGCGCCGTCCGGGCCGGCGGTCTCGTCGGCGAACATCTGCAACAGCCCGCGGACCGCCGACGAGGTGCGGGCGTGCGCGGTGGACAGATCCGCGTCGAAGCGCCGCAACGCCTGCAACAGCGGGTGCAGTGGGGAGGCGTCGCCGATGTCCAGGCAGCTGCCGGTGAGCACCAGGGCGCCCTGGTCGCGCAGCCGGGCGCCGATCTCGCCGAGCAGCCGGGTCTTGCCCACGCCGCTCTCACCGGTCAGGAAGACGGCGGCGGTCTGCCCGTGCGCGCCGTCACCGAGCAGCGCGGACCGAACCGTCTGCACCAGCTCCGCTCGGCCCACGAGCGGGGCGGTGTCCACATCGCTGGCCATGGCACGCAGCCTAATCACACGCCCCCGTAACGTTCTACGGCCATCTGCCGCTTGTGGTACTCCTCGCGTCGACATTGCGACTAAAGGTTGCGTGTGGCCGACATACGTCGTTCTGCCGATCCCCTGTCGGCCCAGCAATGCCAATCTCCGGAGGTCGCCAACCATCACCGCGAGGGGAAAGGCCGGTGCGATACCCATGACCACCACCGTCATCGACACGCAGCGGACCACTCGCCCACACTGGCCGGTGCCGGAGGAGAGACGCACGGTGACCGTGCTCTTCGTCGACATCGTCGGTTCCACCGCGCTGGTCGAGCGGTTGGACCCGGAGGACGTCCGGGCGCTGCAACGGGCCTACTTCGACACCGTCTCCGGCGTGCTGCACCGCTGGCACGGCGTGGTCGAGAAGTACGTCGGTGACGCGGTGATGGCCCTCTTCGGAGCGCGACACTCCGACGGGTTCGACGCCTACCGCGCGGTCCGCGCCGGACTGGAGATCCAGGCCGCGCTGGACCGCCGGCAGCTGGTCGGCGGCGTCAAACTGCGGGTACGCGTCGGCGTGGCCACCGGCGAGGTGGTGGTCGACCTGGGCGTCGCGGTCAGCGGCGGCCACGGCGTGGCCAGCGGTGCCGTGATCACGACCGCTGCCCGCCTGCAGGAGTACGCGCCACCCGGCGCCGTCGCGCTCTGCGCGGCCACCGCCCGGGCCACCGCCGGCCTGATCGCCCAGCGCCAGCTGGTGCCGGTGCCGGTCGGCGGCCGGATGCCCCCGATGCCGGTGTGGCACGCCGTCGGCCCCGTTCGCCCGAGTGCCGACCGGCACGACGGTCCGTTGATCGGCCGTCGCCGCGAGCTGGCCACCGTCCGTGACCAGCTGAACCGGGCGGTCCGCGAGCACAACCCCCGCTGGGTGTCCCTGGTGGGCCCGACCGGCAGCGGCCGTAGCCGGCTGCTGCACGAGCTGACCCGATCATTGACCACTGTGGACGGCGTGGCGGTGCGCTGGTGCGTGGCGACCTGCCAGCCGTACCCCGATCAGGTTCTGGCGCCGGTCGCGGAGCTGCTCCGCGACCTCGCCGGGATCCGTCACGGTGACGGCCCGGAGACGGTCCGCGACCGGCTGGCCGAAGCCCTCACGCCGCTGCTCCCGACGGCCCGCGTCGCGGCGGCGGTGCGGGCGCTGCAACGGCTGCTGGCCGCCCCGGACTCCTCGGCCGAGGCGCTGTCCGGGGCGGCGATCTGCCGGGACGCGCTGCTGCGACTGGCCGCCGACCGGCCGCTCATCGTCGCCGTGGACGACGTGGACCGGGCCGCGCCCGCCGTGAGCCGATTCCTGCACGCGCTGTTCACCGCGGCCACGGCGCGCCGGCTGCCGCTGGCGCTGGTCACCCTGCACCAGCCGCAGTGGGCCGACACCCGGCCGGGTCCCGCCCGACGGGTGGCGATCCGGCCGCTGGCCACGGTGCAGTCGGGGCGACTGCTGCGCCAACTGCTGGCCCGCGCCGGGCAACCGGTGGCCCTGGTGGACCGGCTGCTGCCGCTGGTGGGCGGTCGGCCGGGGCACGCGGCGGCGTACGTGGCATCGATCGTGGACGGCGCGGACCCGGCTGCGCCCCCGCTGCCGGAGCCGGTGCGCCGGGCGGTCGGCGCGGAGCTGGACCGGTTCGACGGCGAACGCCGGGCGGTGCTGATGGCCGCCGCCACCCTCGGCGGCGTGGTCTCCGGCGCGGCGCTGGACCGGGCCCTCGGCTGGACGCCCGGGCGGGCCGAGCCGGCGCTGCGTGTGCTCGTCGCCGCCGGGCTGCTGGTCCCCCACCGTGCCGGCGGGTACGCGTTCGCCGCGCCCGCGCTGCGCCGGATCGCCGCCGAGCGGCTGCCCCGTGCCCTGCGCGCCGTCTTCGCCGACCGGGCCACCGACGCCCCGCGCCTCGACACCGTCCGCCCGGACGCCGTCAACTCCGACTTCCCCGCCGGTGCGGGCCGACCTGCCGCGGTCCACGCCGGCACCGAGGTCGGTGGCTCCGTCGCGCGGTCCGCCGAGGTCGTGCGCCTCGACGCCGTTCGGGCCCGAGCCGGCCGCCTCGACGACGCCTTCGCGGCACTGACTCCGGCACGGCCGGCCGGCCCGGCTGGTCCGGCGCCGTCACACGGACGCGTCCGCACCCCGACAGCGGCCGCGCTGGCTCCAGCGACCAACCGTCCCCCGGCCTCCCGCTGGCTCCGAGCCATCACGTCGGCGGGCGACGTGGCGCCGACGCGGGCCGCAGCGGCGTCACCGGACCGGACGAATCACCGGCCCCCGGTCGAAGACCGACCCTCGGCGCCGATCCGCCCGATGGCTGGGAGGTCAGCCGAACACCGCGCGCTTGCTGGCGTCGGCGCTGGACCGGGCACGGTGCGCGCCGTACCCCGCCCACCGTTGATCCGTAGGCGGGACGGCCTGGCCGCCGCCTGAGGGTCCGCCACCGCCCGCCGAACTGCCACCGTATCGGACGAGGGTGTCTGCGCCGGGATCGGAAAGCCGCCCACACGCGTGACTAGGATTGGCGCAGTCATGCTGCTACGGGTGCTCGGGCCGCTAGAGGTCGAGGTCGACACACGCGGCCCGGTCGACCTCGGCGGCCCCCGCCAACGCGCCGTGCTCGCGCTCCTCCTGGCGGCCCGAGGCGAGGTCGTCTCCGTCGGTCGGATGATCGACGAGCTGTGGCGGGGTGACGCGCCACCCCGGGCGATCGTCTCCCTCCAGGCGTACGTCTCGCATCTGCGCCGCGTGTTGGAGCCGGGCCGCGAGCGCCGCGCACCGGCGCGGGTCCTGGTCACCGTGCCGCCCGGCTACGCCATCAGGGTGCCCACCGACGCCGTGGACGCCGCTCGGTTCGAGACGCTGCTGGCCGAGGCGCGCACGGTCAGCTCCGCCGACCCAGGGCGCGCACGCCTGCTGCTGCGCACCGGGCTCGACCTGTGGCGCGGTCCCGCGTACGCCGAATTCGCTGCCGAGCCGTGGGCGCAGGCCGAGGTGATGCGGCTGGAGGAGCTGCGTCTCGCCGCCCGGGAGTTGCTGCTCGACGTGACCGTGCGCTGCGGCGACGCGGCCGAGGCGGTGCCGGAGGCGGAGGCGCTGACCCGGCAGGCGCCGTTGCGGGAGGAGAGCTGGCGACTGCTGGCGTTGGCGTTGTGGCGTACCGGTCGGCAGGGCGACGCGCTCGCGGCGCTACGGCGGGCCCGGGCGACCCTGGCCGATCAGCTCGGCCTGGACCCGGGTCCGGCGCTGGTCGAGGTGGAGTCCGCGATCCTGGGCCAGCGTCTCGACCTGCTCCCACCGGTGGCCGCGACGGCGGCGCGCGTCGACGCCGAGCGATCGGTGTCGGAGGAGGTGTTCGTCGGGCGGGAGGCCGAGCTGGCGGCTCTTGGGCAGGCAGCCGCCGAGGCGGTGGTGAGCGGGCCGCGGGTCGCGCTGGTCAGCGGGGAGGCCGGGGCCGGCAAGACGAGTGTGCTCACCAGGCTCCAGGAGGAACTCACCGCCCGCGGCTGGCTGGTCACCGTCGGCCGCTGCCCCGAGGTCGAGGGCGCCCCGCCGGCCTGGGGCTGGGTCGAGGCGCTGCGGCAGCTCGCCACGGAGGCACCGCCGGGCGATCTCGCGCCGGCGCTCGCCCCGCTGCTCGGTGGGGGCGACGGCGAGCCGGGCGGCGACGTCACCGCCGGCCGGTTCCGGTTGCACCGCGCCGTCGCCGCCTGGTTGGACGCCGCCGCGGTCGGCCGACCGGTCGCCGTCGTTCTCGACGATCTGCACGCCGCGGACGCCGAGACGCTGCTCCTGTTGAACAGCGTCACCGAGATGACCGGTGGCGCCGTCCTGTTCGTCGCGGCGCTGCGACCCGCCGACAACCCCGAACGGCTCGCCGACACGATGGCCGTGCTGGCCCGCCGGTCACCCCACCGCATACAGCTGGGCGGTCTGACGACGTCCGAGGTCGAACGGCTGCTCGGCGCGCTGGCCCGGACCACCGTCGACCGGGACACGGTCGCCGCGCTGGCCGAGCGGACCGGCGGCAACCCGTTCTACGTCCGGGAGTCGGCCCGGCTGCTCGCCTCCGAGGGCACGCTCGTCGCCATCTCGGACGTGCCGGAGGGGGTACGCGACGTGCTGCGCCGGCGCCTCTCCCGCCTGCCGTCGGCGGCGGTATCGGTGCTGCGCCTCTGCGCCGCCGTCGGCCGGGAGGCTGACGTGCGCACACTCGTCGACGCCGCCGGCACCGACGAGGGCACCGTCCTGCAAGCGCTGGAAGCCGGGCTGGCCGCCGGTCTGCTCACCGAACCGGCGCCGGGTCGGGTGCGGTTCGTGCACGGACTGGTCTGCGACACCATCTACACGGATCTGCCGCACCTGCGCCGCACCCGCCTGCACGCGCGGATCGCCGCCGCCACCCGCCGGCTGGCGCCCGACGACTATCCGGCGCTGGCCCACCACTACGCCCGTGCCGCGTCGGCCGACACCGCGCCCCTCGCCGTCGACTACGCCGTCCGCGCGGCCGAACTGGCCGAGCGCCGGTACGCGTACGACGCCGCGATCGAGCTGCTCAGCAACGCCGTCGACGCCGTCGAGACGGTCGCCGGGGACCGCGATGCTCTGCGGGTCGATCTGCTCGGCCGGCTGCTGCGCGCCCAGGCTCGGGCCGGTGCCGTGGCCGCCGCCCAGCGGACCCGCGCCCGGGCCATCGACGTCGCCGCCGCGTCGGGCCGCGACGACCTGCTGGTCGCGGCGTTCACCGCGTGGACCGTCCCCACCCCGTGGCTGACGCACGAGTACGGCGTCGTCGAACACAAGGTCGTGGAGCTGCTCACCCGGCTGCTGCGTGCCGACGGCCTGGACCCGGTCGAGCGCTGCCGGCTGTTCGACGCCCTGGCTACGGAGCTGGACGGCGAATCCGATCCTCGGGGTGTGGCGGCCGGACGGGAGGCGCTGGCGATCTCGCGGCGGCTGGACGACCCCGAGCTGCGCGCCCTCGGGCTGGCCGCGCGGGTCCGCACCATGAGCTACGAGCGGGAGGCGTCGCAACGCCGGGAGTTGGCCCTGGAGCTGCGCGACCTCGCCGACGAGCACGGGTTGGTGACCTACCGCTGGGTCGCCGAGCAGGTGCTCGGCCATGCCGCCGCCGCGCTCAACGAGCCGGACGAGCTGCGCGTCAGTGTCGCCCGGCAGGGGTGGCTGGCCGAGACGTACCAGCTGAACGAGGCGCAGGTGATCCACCTGTGCGCACGGGGCGCCCTCGCACACATCGCCGGTGACTTCGTCGCCGCGCGGCGACACTACGACGAGGTTGCCGAGCAGATGCGGCGACAGGGTTCGCTGCACGCCGAGGCCTTCCACTATTTCTCCACGGCGACCCTGCTGATCAGCCAGCGGCGCTTCGGCGAGCACCTGGAGCCGACCCGGCGGGTGCGCGGGTTGTTGGGGCCGATCGTGGACGACCTGCTGGCGCTGGCGCTGATCGAGAGCGGACGGGTGGACGAGGCGCGGGCCATGCCGATCGGGCGGCACACCTACCGCCCCGACTACTTCGAGTCATCGCTGCTCTCCGTGCGGGCGATGGTGATCGTGGCGCTGGGTCGACGGGACCTGGCGCAGCCCGTGGTCGACGCACTGCTCCCGGTGCGTGACCAACTGGCCGGTTTCTCCACCACCGCGGCGGTGCTGCGGCCGGTCGCGCTGACGCTCGGGGAGCTGTTCCGACTCCTGGGCCGCACCGAGGAGGCGGCGCGGCACTTCACGCTGGCGGCCACGGTGGCCCGCCGGTGGGAGTCGCCGCACTGGCTCGCCGAGGCGACGGCGGCGCTGGCCGACTGACCCGTCCCGGTTGCGGGATTCCAAGCCGCCTACAAGTCACAGCACACATGATCGACGTGTTCGACCCACTGAAGCCCTTGGAAAGGTCACCGTGAACCAGAAACACCAGGAAGCCATGGCCGACGTCCGCGACATGTACATGGTGCACATCATGTTCCGTCGCGAGTTCGGCCTGCTTCCGCAGCTCGTCCGCGACGTGCGGCCGGGTGACGTGAAGCGCGCGGAGGTCGTCGGCGCCCACGCCGCGCTCATGTGCCAGCAGCTACACCTGCACCACGAGGGCGAGGACATGTTCCTGTGGCCGCTGCTCGCCGGGCGCGGTGGCGCGGAGGCGACCGCCATCGTCCCCACCATGCAGGCACAGCACCACGCCATCGAGGAGGCCTACGCGGCGGTGGTCGCCCTGCTTCCCGACTGGCGTCGGACGGCGCGGGAGGGAAGCGAACTGGCTGACGCCCTGGAGCGTCTCCGCGCCGTGACCACCGAGCACATGGCCATGGAAGAGGCCGAGATCCTCCCGCTGGCCAAGAGGCACGTCACCGCGGCGGAGTGGGCGAAGCTCGGTGAGCACGGGTTGCGCGACACGCCGAAGAAGCGGCTGCCGCTGAGCTTCGGCATGGCGATGTACGAGGGAGACCCCGAGGTGATCAAGGCGGTGCTCGCGCACGCCCCGCTGCCGGCTCGGCTGCTCATGCCGGTCATGGCACCCCGGGTGTATGCCGCGCACGCCAAGCGCGTTCACGGCACCGCCACGCCCCCGCGCATCGGCGCCGGCACCCGCTGACCGCCGGAGCAGGACAAACCGGTGCCGGCCCGGCAGGTGTCGACGCTCAGTCGAGGAAGGCCAGCACGCGGGGCCAGGCCGCCGCGGCGGCGTCCGGGGCGTACTCGGCCAGGTCCGGGTCGGTGAACAGGTGCCCCACGCCGGGGTAGCGGAACACGGCCAGGTCGGCGCCGGCGTCGGTCATCGCCCGCTGCCACTCGTCGACCTCGTCCGGCGTGTCGTACGGATCGGGGTCGGCGAGGTGCAGGTGCACCGGCAACCCGGGGCGGACCGCCTCCGGTGCGCCGCCGGTGCCGTGCAGCAGGAGCAGACCGGTGGCGTCGGGGCGTTCGGCCAGCAGCGCCCCGGCGACGCCGGCACCCATCGAGAAGCCGGCGAGCACGGTCTCGGCCGGCAGTTCCCGCAGGGCCGTCCGGGCACGGTCGAGCACCACCTCCTGGCCGATCTTGTCGAGCAGCGCGAACCCCTCCTCGACGGTGTCGGCGGCCGGGACGCCGTACAGGTCGGGGGTGACGACCCGGTGCCCGGCGGCGCGGAGCCGGTCCGCGGCGGCGCGCACGGCGGGCCGCAGCCCGTACACGGAGTGGAACAGCACGACGTGTCGCATCCGGTCATCCTGCCCCAGGTGGGCAGCCATCCGGTGCGGCCACGCGGGGCGGTGGGGTCCTAGCTCGACGGTGGTGCGGCCGGGGTGCGGCTGCGTCCCCGGAACTCCGCGACCACCTCGCCGTCGTCGCGGGTGACGGTGACGTCGTAGATGCCGCTGCGGCCGTACCGGGTGCGCTCGGTGGCGTGGGCGGTGAGCAGGTCGCCGGCGCGGGCGGGCCGGACGAACGTGATCTCGCCGCCGGCGGCGACGGTGACCGGGCCGTGGCTGTTGCAGGCCAGCGCGAAGGCGGTGTCGGCGAGCAGGAAGACGAAGCCGCCGTGGGCGATGGCGTGGCCGTTGAGCATCTGGTCGGTCACCCGCATCCGGGCCACCGCCGTACCCTCGCCGGCCTCGACCAGCTCGATGCCGAGGCCCCGCGAGGCCGCGTCGGCGTCGAACATGGCGTATGCCGGACTGCGCTGTTCCGGCACGTCAGCCGGCCCGCCGCTGGTCGACGATGCGCCGCATCTTGCCCACCGAGCGCTCCACCCCGTCCGGGGCCAGGACGTCGACCGCCACGCTCACCCCGATGGTGTTCTTCACCAGCTCGACCAGGGTCGCGCCGGCCCGCTCGGCGGCGTCCACGGTGACCTCGGCCCGCCGTTCCACCCGCACCGTCAGGGTGTCCAGCCGGCCCTGCCGGTCGAGTACGCACTGGAAGTGCGGCGACAGTTGCGGGGTCCGCAGGATCAGCTCCTCGATCTGGGTCGGGAAGATGTTCACCCCGCGCACGATCATCATGTCGTCCGTCCGACCGGTGATCTTCTCGATGCGGCGCATCGGGCGGGCCGTGCCGGGCAGCAGGCGGGTGAGGTCGCGGGTGCGGTACCGGACGACCGGCATGGCCTCCTTGGTGAGCGAGGTGAGCACCAGCTCACCCTGCTCGCCGTCGGGCAGGACCTCCCCGGTGACCGGGTCGATGATCTCCGGGTAGAAGTGGTCCTCCCAGAGGTGCAGCCCGTCCTTGGTCTCGACGCACTCGGTGGCCACGCCCGGGCCCATCACCTCGGAGAGCCCGTAGATGTCGACCGCGTGGATGTCCAGCCGGTCCTCCATCTCGCGGCGCATGTCCTCGGTCCACGGCTCCGCGCCGAAGATGCCGACCCGCAGCGAGGTGGCCCGCGGGTCCACGCCCTGGCGCTGCATCTCGTCCACGATCGCCAGCATGTAGCTGGGCGTGACCATGATGACCTCGGGTTCGAAGTCGCGGATCAGCATGACCTGCCGTTCGGTCATGCCTCCGGAGACGGGGATGACGGTGCAGCCCAGCTCCTCCGCGCCGTAGTGGGCGCCGAGCCCGCCGGTGAACAGCCCGTAGCCGTACGCCACGTGCACCCGGTCGCCGGGACGGCCACCGGAGGCCCGGATCGACCGGGCCATCAGCCGCGCCCAGGTGCGCAGGTCGTCGCGGGTGTAGCCGACGACCGTCGGCCGGCCGGTGGTGCCGGAGGAGGCGTGCAGACGGGCGACCCGCTCCCGGGGTACGGCGAACATGCCGAACGGGTAGTTCTCCCGCAGCTCCGCCTTGCCGGTGAACGGGAAGCGGGCCAGGTCGGTGAGGTCGCGGCAGTCGTCGGGGTGCACCCCGGCCGCGTCGAACGCACGGCGGTAGTGCGGCACGTTGTCGTACGCGTGCCGCAACGACCAGCGCAGCCGTTCGTGCTGCAGGGTGCGCAGCTCGTCGACGCCGGCCCGCTCGATCGGCTCCAGCTCCTCCGGACGAGGGGTGCGGTCCTGCATCGCCCTGCCTCCTTCGCGCGACGGTCCCGGCGTGGCTGCCGGTACCGTACGCCCGGCCGCACCAGTGGTGCGGTGGGGGCTGTCAGCGGGCGGTCGGCAGGCGGTGCAGCGCGTCGACCAGTGGTGCCAGCTCGGGGGTGGCCTCCGCCTGGGACAGTGCGTCGGCCAGCACCCGGTCGTGGGTGGGTCGGGCCCGGGCGAGCAGGTCGGAGCCGGCCGGGGTCAGCTCGGTGTAGATGCCGCGCCGGTCGTCGGCGCAGAGGATCCGGGTCAGCAGGCCGCGGTGCTCCAGCCGGGTGACCAGGCGGGTGGTGGCGCTGCCGGAGAGCGCGGCCGCGCGGGCGAGCTGGCTCATGCGCATGTGCCAGCCGTCCTGCCGGGAGAGCGCGTCGAGCACGGTGTACTCCACGACGGACAGCGCGTGGCCGGCCTGCAACGCCCGCTCCAGGGACGTCTCGATCAGCCCGTGCAGGGCGGCGAGGGTGCGCCAGCCCTGCGCGCGGATCTCGACCGCGTCGTCGGCGATGCCCATGCCGGCCTCCTCGGGTGTGACCTGGACGGCCCAGGCTACCACGCTTGCGCCGATATAAGGCGCGTGCAACTATCTTGTTGTAGGCGCGGGTAGTTGCACGCGCCAGCTATCTGACCCCTCCCCGATGGGACGACCATGTCCGTACGCCACACGTCCATGCCGCCCGGCCTGATCGCCCTGGCCCTCGGCGCCTTCGGCATCGGGCTCACCGAATTCGTGATCATGGGGCTGCTGCCCGACGTGGCCGCCGACTTCGCGGTCACCGAGCCGGTGGCCGGCTGGCTGATCTCCGGCTACGCGCTCAGCGTGGCCGTCGGCGGGGTGGCCCTCACCGCCGCGGTCACCCGACTGCCGCGCAAGCCGGTGCTCCTCGGCCTGATGGTGCTCTTCATCATCGGCAACCTGCTCTCCGCGGTCGCCGGCGACTACGCCGTGATGATGGCCGGCCGGATCGTCGCCGCGCTCTGCCACGGCGCGTTCTTCGGGATCGGCGCGGTGGTGGCCGCCGGCCTCGTCGCACCGGCCCGCCGCGCGGGCGCGATCGCCATGATGTTCGCGGGGCTCACCATCGCGAACGTGCTCGGCGTGCCCTTCGGCACCTTCCTCGGCCAGCACTTCGGCTGGCGGTCGACGTTCTGGGCGATCACCGGCATCGGGGTGGTCGCACTGATCGGACTGGCGCTGCTGGTTCCCGGTCGCGGCACCGCCGACGCCCAGACCGCCACCGGTGGGCTGCGCGGTGAACTGCGCGCCTTCACCCACCCGCAGGTATGGCTCTCCCTGGTGGTCACGATCCTGGGCTTCGGCGGCATGTTCGGCGCGTTCACCTACATCGCCTACACGCTGACCGAGGTCAGCGGCTTCGCCACCGGCACGGTGCCGTGGCTGCTGGTCCTCTTCGGGGTGGGGCTGTTCGCCGGCAACCTGCTCGGCGGCCGGGCGGCGGACGTGTCACTGTCGCGCACCCTGGTCACCGTCCTGGCGGCGCTCACCGTGGTGCTCGTCGGGTTCGCCCTGACCGCGACGAGCCAGACGCTGACCATCGCCTCCCTGGTGCTGATGGGAGCGTTCGGTTTCGCCACCGTGCCGCCGCTGCAGATGCGGATCATGCGGTACGCCCACCAGGCGCCCACCCTCGCCTCCGGGGCGAACATCGCGGCGTTCAACCTCGGCAACGCGTTCGGCGCCTGGATCGGCGGGGTGACCATCGCCGCCGGGCTCGGTTACACCGCGCCGATCTGGGCCGGCGCCGCGATCACCCTGGCCGGCCTGGTCGTCCTGCTCGGGGCGATCCGACTGGCCCGCCGGAGTGGGCCGACGACGGCCGACACCGACCTGGTCGGCACCGCGGCGTGACCCCTGCCGCGCCGCTGGCGCGGGTGGCGCCGGGTCGGGCGGACCGCCCGACCCGGCGCCACGGTGATCATCGCGTTGCCATCATCCAGCAATTGCAAATTATGTGCAACAAGGTCTGGACAGGCTCCGCGAGTGGTAACTAGCCTGATCGGCATGACTCCTTACATCACGGATGCGTCGGCGTGGCAGGAGAGCTGGGACCGCCAGCAGGAGGCGTACCTGCCGGATCGGGAACACCGGTTCACCGCGATGCTCGACGCCGTCGACGCGGTCCTCGACGGCCGACCGCCGCGCCTGCTCGACCTGGCCGGCGGCACCGGCACCATCTCGCTGCGAACCCTCGCGCGCTTCCCCACCGCCGAGGTGACCCTCGTGGACCTCGACCCGGCGCTGCTGGCCATCGCCGGCGCCTCGCTGACCGACCGGGCCACCATCGTCACCGCCGACCTCGGCACCCCCGACTGGCTGTCCGCGCTGCCCCACCGCGAGTACGACGCCGTGCTCACCGCCACCGCGCTGCACTGGCTGCCGGCGGACCGCCTCGGACTGCTCTACGGCGAGATCCGCGACGTGCTGCGGCCCGGCGGGATCTTCGTCAACGCCGACCACATGCCCGACGACACCCTTCCCGAGTTGACCAAGCGGCTGCTCGACCGGGCGCGGGACCGTCGCGCCGCCCGGTACGCCGCAGGAGCGGTCCCCTCCTGGTCGGACTGGTGGGAGCGGGCCGGCGCCGACCCGGCGCTCGCGCCCCTGGTCGCCCAACGGAGCGCCATCTACCCGACCGGGCACAGCCCGGAGTGGAACCCGCCGGTCTCCTGGCACCTGGCCACCCTGACCGCGGCGGGCTTCGGCGAGGTCGGCACCGTGTGGCGTGGCGGTCCCGACGCCGCCGTCGCGGCCGTGCGCTGACCTGCCGTCGCGTGACGCGCTGAGGGAGCACGGTTCGACGACGATATGCTGGCCGCGGAGCCGGACGGCTCCCGGCGGTGGGGCCCGCCGTCCCGCGTACGCGCCGGGAGAACCGCGACGCCGCTCGCCAACGGTCCCTGCCAGTGACGCCCGTGCTGGTGGGGAGGACACGTGTCAGAGCCGTTCGAGCCGCGCACCGACCCCGACGTCGACCTCCGCGTCCCCGCCGACCGGGGCGAGCTGACCGCGCGCCCGGCAACGATCCTCCTCACCATCGCGGCCGGCGGGGTGCTCGGCGCGCTGTCCCGGGCCGGCCTGCAACACGCCGCCCCGCACCCGCCGACGGGCTTCCCGTGGGCGACGTTCGGGATCAACCTGTCCGGCTGCCTGTTGATCGGCGTCCTGATGGCGGTGCTCGGGCACCTCGGCAGCGGGCGTCCGCTGGTCCGCCCGTTCCTCGGGGTCGGGGTGCTCGGCGGTTTCACCACCTTCTCCACCTACGCGGTGGACGTCCAGCAGGCGCTGGTGGCGGGCGCTCCGGGCATCGCGCTGGCGTACCTGGCCGCGACGGTGCTCGGGGCACTCGTCGCGGTCGGGTTGGGCGATGCCGTCACCGCCGGACTGCTACGACGGAGGGCAGCCCGATGACCGTGCTGCTCATCGCCCTGGGCGCGGCCGTGGGCGCGCCCCTGCGCTATCTCACCGACCGGGCCGTGCAGTCCCGGCACGACTCGGCGTTCCCCTGGGGCACGCTGACCGTCAACGTGATCGGGTCGCTACTGCTCGGCGCCCTCGTCGGGATGCCGGCCGGCCCGGTGGTCGGCGCGTTGCTCGGCACCGGATTCTGCGGCGCGCTGACCACCTACTCCACCTTCAGTTACGAGACGCTGCGACTGGCGCAGGGCGGCCACCGCCTCCTCGCGCTGGCCAACGTGGCGGGCAGTGTCGCCGCCGGGCTCGCCGCGGCCACCGCCGGGTACGCCCTGGCCCGCGCCCTGCTGGGCTGACCGCGCGGCGGTCCACCCCTCATGCCGAGTGCCCACGCCTGCCCGGCCGCCCGCGAAGAAGATACCGAGGGTATATACGCGGGGTATACCCTCAGGGTAGTCTCCTGGCATGAGCGTGCCACTGACCCTTCTCGGCCTCCTCGAACGGGAGCCCAGCCACGGGTACGACCTGAAACGCGACTACGACGCCTTCTTCGGGCGGGGCAAGCCGCTGCCGTTCGGCCAGGTCTACTCCACCCTCAGCCGACTGGCCCGGGACGGCAAGGTGGTGATCAGCGACGTCGCCCCCGGCTCCGGCCCCGACCGCAAGCGCTACATCATCACCGATCTGGGCGCGACCGAGGTCGAGCAGTGGCTGACCCAGCCGGTCGACCCGGAGCCGCACCTGCAGACGGTGCTCTTCGCCAAGGTCGTGCTCGCGCTGATGCTGGACCGCCCCGCCGACGAATACCTGGACACCCAGCGCAGCGCACACCTGCGGCGGATGCGCGAGCTCACCGAGATCAAGCGTGGCGGCAGTCTGGTCGACGCGCTGCTCGCCGACCACGGCCTGTACCACCTGGAGGCGGACCTCCGATGGATCGAGATAACCGGCGCCCGGTTGGACGCCCTGAGGAAGGCGGTGCGGCCATGAGCGTCGTGATCGAAGCACGCGACGCGGAGTTCGCGTTCGGCCGGACCCCGGCGCTGCGCGGCGCCAGCATCGCCGTGGACGCGGGCGAGATCCTCGCCATCATGGGTCCCAGCGGCTCGGGCAAGTCCACCCTGCTGCACTGCCTGGCCGGCATCCTCGTGCCCGACTCCGGCGAGATCCTCTTCGACGGGGTCCGCGTCGACACCATGTCCGAGCCCGAGCGCAGCAGTCTGCGGCGCGACCGCTTCGGCTTCGTGTTCCAGTTCGGTCAGCTCGTCCCCGAGCTCACCGCGGCGGAGAACGTCGCCCTGCCGCTGTTGCTCAGCGGCGTGCGCCGGACGCTGGCGCTGCGCCGGGCGTACGCCTGGTTCGAACGCCTCGGCCTGGACGGCATGGAGCAGCGCCGCTCCGGTGAGCTGTCCGGCGGGCAGGCGCAACGGGTCGCCCTCGCCCGGGGCCTGGTCGCCGAGCCGCAGGTCCTCTTCGCCGACGAGCCGACCGGCGCGCTCGACTCGCTCACCGGCGAGCAGGTCATGGACCTGCTGGTCAGCGCTGCCCGCGAGCAGGGCACCACGGTCATCCTGGTCACCCACGAGGCCAGGATCGCCGCGTACGCCGACCGCGAGGTCATGGTCCGCGACGGGCGCGTCAACGCGCCGGACCGGATCGCCTCATGATCGGCTTCGGGCTCCGTCTCGCCGTGGCCGGTGGCCGCGAGGCGCTCACCCGCCTGGCCGTCATCGCCGCCGCCGTCGCGATCGGCAGCGGGCTGCTGCTGACCACCCTCGCCGGGGTCAACGCCGTCAACGCCCAGCTCACCCGGGCCGCGTCGGTGCATCCCCAAGCCTCGACGGGCGGCGACGCCGATCCCCTGTGGTGGTCGACCCGGGAGGACTACTTCCACGGCGAGCAGATCATCCGGATCGACGTCGCCGCGACCGGCCCGAGCGCGCCCACCCCGGTCGGCATCCCGACGACCCCGAGGGCTGGGGAGTACTACGCCTCCCCCGCGTTACAGAAGCTGCTCGCGGCCCACCCCGCCGACCAACTGGCCGAGCGCTACCCGGGGCGTGACCTCGGCACCGTCGGCCCGGCCGCACTGACCTCACCGGACACCCTGCTCGTCATCATGGGCGGCACCCCCGACGAGGTCGCCAGGCTGCCCCTCGCCCAGCAGCTCACCAGCGTCGGCGACACCCCCGCGCTGCCCGAGACCGCGGTTAACCTCATCCTCGGCGTCATCGCCGGCGGCCTGCTGTTTCCGGTGTTGATCTTCATCGGCACCGCCACCCGGCTCAGCGCGGCCCGCCGGGAGCAGCGCTTCGCCGCCATGCGCCTGGTCGGCGCGACACCGAAGCAGATATCGGTGGTCGCGGCGGCGGAGGCGACCGCCGCGGCCGTCGTCGGCACCGCCCTCGGCTTCGGCCTCTTCCACGCCCTGCGCGGCCCGATGGCGGGCATCCCGTTCACCGGCATGCCGTTCTTTCCCAGCGACATGTCACTGGGCGTGCTGGACGTCCTGCTCGTGGCGCTCGGCGTTCCGGCCGGTGCGGCGGTGGCGGCCCAGGTCTCGCTGCGCCGCGTACGGATCTCTCCGCTGGGTGTCACCCGGCGGGTCACCCCCCGCGCACCGCGGGCGTACCGGCTGATCCCGATCCTGCTCGGTGTCGCCATGCTGTTCTACGCCATCGGCTACCGGCCCGAGACCTCCGACGGCCAGACCGCGGTGTTCCTACCCGCCCTGCTGCTCATCATGGCCGGCCTGGTCCTCGCCGGCCCGTGGCTGACGATGGTGGGCGCCCGGGTCCTGGCCCGGTACGCCAGTCGCCCCGCCACCCTCATCGCCGCGCGCCGTCTCGCCGACAACCCGAAGGCCGGCTTCCGGGCGATCAGCGGCATCATGCTCGCGCTCTTCGTCACGAGCGTTGCCGTCGGCGTGATCACCACGATCGTCGCCAACCGCGGCCCGGCGCCGATCGGCTCGACCGAGGCGAGAACCCTGTCCATGGACTTCGGCGAGAAGTCACCCTCGGTACCCGACGCGCTGTTCACCGAACTGCGCTCCACCACCGGCGTGCGGTTCGCGGCGGCGGTGCGCGAAAACCCGGACATGATGAGCGCCAGCGAGCCCGGCCTGGTCGCGTGCACCGAACTCCCGAGCGCCTACGGCCGGTGCGCCGACGGCGCGAGCGTCGCCGAGGTGGCGATGGGCTTCATCCCCTTCCGGGAAACGGCGTCGTCCACGAGGGTCTGGCCGACGGCCTCCGTCCCACCCGGCGACCTGCAGAGGCTGCCGGTGCTGTCGATCGTCGTCGGCACGGACGGTTCCGCCGCCGCCGTCGAACGCTCACGCACCGTCCTCGAGACCGCGCTTCCGGCCTTCCGGGTGGCGCCGAACGTGCCCGGCGACTTCGAGTCGGCTTTCGCCAACACCCTGCGCGGCTGGGAACAACTGGCGAACGTCATCACCGTCGCCAGCCTGGCGCTCGGCGGGTGCAGCCTCGCGGTCAGCGTCATCGGCGGCCTCACCGAACGCCGGCGCCCCTTCAGCCTGCTGCGCCTCAGCGGCGCGCCGGTGCGGGTCCTGCGCCGGGTGGTGGCGCTGGAGAGCGCCGTACCGATGCTCGCCGTCGCCGCCGTCGCCATCGGCATGGGCCTCCTCGCCGCCCATCTGTTCCTGCGGGCGCAGATGGACTACACGCTCGTCGCGCCGCAGCCGGGCTTCTACGTGATCGTCGTCGTCGGGTTGGCCACCTGCCTCGGCGTCATCGCCTCCACGCTGCCGCTGTTGGAACGCATCACCGGACCGGAGACCGCCCGCAGCGAGTAGTCGTCAGTCCGTGGGCCCGGTGGTCCCGAGCGTGACCACCGGGCCGAGGACGAAGACGGCGGGCGGACGGATGTCCTCCCGGGCGGCGACCGCGCCGATCTCGTCCAACCGGGCGGGCACCGACCGCTGGTCGGGCTGCCCGGCGTCCTGCACGGCGAGCACCGGAGTCTGCGGGGCACGGCCGTGCTCGACCAGCACAGCCGCGATCTTCGCGATGGTGTCCACGGCCATCAGCAGCACGACGGTGCCCCGGGCCCGCGCCAGCGCCGCCCAGTCGACCAGCGAGTCGGGGTGCCCCGGCGGCAGGTGCCCCGAGACCACGGTGACGTCGTGCGCCACACCCCGGTGGGTCACCGGCACGCCGGCCAGCGCCGGCGCGGCCAACGCGCTGCTCACTCCGGGGACCACGGTCACCGGTACGCCGGCCGCCCGGCAGGCCAGCACCTCCTCGTGCCCGCGTCCGAAGACGTACGGGTCGCCGCCCTTGAGCCGGACCACCCGCCGGCCGGCGCGAGCGTGCGACACCAGGGCCGCGTTGATCGCCTCCTGGGCCACGGACGGGCCACGGGGCACCTTGGCGGCGTCGACCACCAGCACGTCGGGGCGCAGTCCGGCGAGCAACCCCTGTGGGGCCAGGCGGTCGACGACCACCACGTCGGCGGCGTCGAGCAGCGCCCGGCCGCGTACCGTGATCAGGTCGTCGGGCCCCGGTCCGCCGCCGACCACGGCCACCGAGCCGTGCCCGTGGTGCTCGTGGCCGTGCCCGTGGTGATGGTGGTGGCCGCCGACCGGGTCGTCGGGGTGGTCGTGCGGGCGCTGCGGACGCCCCACCTTGTCGGCGAAGCCGGGCATCAGCACCCGGTACGCGCAGGTGTCGCAGTTCATCCGGATGTCGCCGCCCAGCGCCTCGGCGTAGCGCTCCAACACCAGGTCGGCCAGCGCGTCGCAGTCGCCGATCAGGCCGGCGACCCGCACGTCCAGCTCGGGGTGGGCGGCGGCGAACTCCGCCGACCGGGCGACGATCCGGTCCGGCAGCACCCCGGCGAACAGGAAGTACGGCGCGACCACGATCCGCCGCGCGCCGAGCCGACGCAGCCGGTCGAGCACCTGCGGCACCGACGGCTCGGCCAGGGAGATGAACCCCGGCTCGACGCCGGCGTAGCCGCGCCCCTCCCAGAGCAGCCGGGCCACCTTGGCCACCTCGGCGTTGGCGTCCGGGTCGGTGGAGCCCCGGCCGATCAGCGCGACCCAGGTGCCGGCCCGGTCGGCGCCGGCCAGCGCCGCGTCGATGCGCTGTTCGAGGGCGTCGTGCAGCAGTGGGTGCGGCCCGAGCGGACGGCCGTAGCGGTAGCTCAGCCCGGGGTGGCGCTCCTGCTCGCGTCCCATGGCGGCGGGGATGTCGCCCTTGCCGTGGCCGGCCGCGGTGAGGACCAGCGGCAGCGCCACCAGAGACCGGTGCCCCCGCTCGACCAGCGCGGTCACCGCGTCGGTCAGCGGCGGCCGGGACAGCTCGATGAAGCCGCCCTCCACGTCACCGACGACACCGCGTCGGCGGACCCGCTCGACCAGCGCGGCGAACTGGTCGACCCCGGTCGCGCTGCGCGTACCGTGCCCGACGATGACCAGACCGGTCATGACATCTCCTCGACGTAGAGCAGGGCGTTGAGGGCGGCGGCGGCAACCGCCGAACCGCCCTTCTCCCCCACGTTGGACACTGCGGGCAGGCCGCTGGCCCGCAGCGCCGCCTTCGACTCGGCCGCGCCCACGAAGCCGACCGGCAGGCCGACGACCAGCGCGGGCGCGGCGTCCAGGGTGAGCAGTTCGACCAGCGCCGTCGGCGCGCAGCCGACCACCCAGACCGCGCCCGGGCCGACCCGGTCCAGTGCGATCCGTACCGCCGCCGCCGACCGGGTGATCCCGGCCGCCCGGCCCAGTTCGGCGGCGGCCGGTTCGGCGACCGGGCAGACCAGCTCCCGGCCGGCCCGGGTGATGCCGGCGGCGACCATGGCCACGTCGGTGACCACCGGCGCTCCGGCGCGCAGCGCGGCCAGCCCGGACTCCAGGGCCGCCTCGTCGCAGACCAGCTCGTCGACGTACGCCAGGTCGGCGCTGGCGTGCACCACCCGCTCGGTCACCGCCCGGCTCAGCGGCGGCAGGTGGGACAGGTCGACACGGTCGCGCAGGATGCGGTACGACTCGGCCTCGATGGGGTGCACGACCCGGTTCACTGCTGCTCCCCCACACCGACGGAGTTCGGGCCGGCGGGCTGCGCCCCGCCGTAGCGGTGGTCGTAGCCGCGCACCTTCCACAGCGCGACCGCACCCACCCAGGAGGCGACGAAGAGCCCCACCACCACGTAGCCGAGCTGCTCGAAGTGGTCGGCGACGGCCGCGTACCCGGCCAGCGCGGTCACCCCCAGGTGGTCGACCAGCAGGCCGGCCAGGTAGACGCTGGCCACCACCGCGCCGACCAGCACCGTCATCGCCGTGGTGGCCAGGTTGTAGTAGAGCCGCCGGGCCGGCTGCCGGTACGCCCACGAGTAGGCGCGGCTCATCAGCAGGCTGTCCGCGGTGTCCATGGCGGACATGCCGGCGGCGAAGAGCAGTGGCAGCGTCAGCAGGGCCAGCACCGGCAGCCCGCCCGAGGCGGCGGTGCTGGCCGACAGCGCCAGCAGGGTCACCTCGCTGGCCGTCTCCAGGCCGAGGCCGAAGAGGAACCCGACCGGCGCCATGTGCCAGGAGGAACGCACCAGCGACCGGGCCCGGGAACCCAGCACGCGCCGCATCAGCCCTCGGTTGAGCAGTTGCAGGTCCAGTTCCCGCTCGTCGAGGTCACCGTGGCGCAGCCGTCGCCACAGCCGGGCCAACCCGCCGAGGACCACCGCGTTGAGCGCGGCCACCAGCGCCAGGAAGAGGGTGGCGGTGACGATCGCGATGGTGGCTCCCAGTTCGCGGGCCTGCTCCAGCCCGGGGCCGGTGAGGTTGGCCGAGGCCAGCCCGACGATCAGGGCGAGCAGCAGCACCACGGCGCTGTGCCCGAGGGCGAAGAAGAACCCGACGCCCACCGGCCGCCGGCCGCGCAGCAGCATCAGCCGGGTGGTGTCGTCGATGGCGGCGATGTGGTCGGCGTCGAAGGCGTGCCGGACCCCGAGCACGTACGCGAGGGCGCCGGCTCCGGCCAGCCCGCCGGCCGCCACGGGCTGGTGGTTCCAGTACAGGTACAGGCTCCAGCCGGCGATGTGCAGCACGGCGACGGCGAGCACGATGCCGCCGAGGCGGGCCCGCTCGGCACGGCTCCAGCGGCCGGCCGGGGGTGCGGTGCTGACGGCGGTCGAACTCATCGGACTCCTCCACGTTCGTCGGGGTCGGCGACGCGGATCGCGTCCACCGGGCAGATCTCCAGGCACTCCAGGCAGCCGGTGCAGCGGTCGGCGCGGACCGTCAGACCGCCGGCCACCGGACGGATCGCGTGGGTGGGGCAGGTGAGCAGGCAGGCGCCGCAGCCCTGGCAGGCGCCGATGGTCACGATCGCCACCGGTACCCCCGGGGCGTGACCATGCGGCCGGCGACCAGCCGGGTGTCGCTGCTGCCGACGACCACGACGCTGTACATGTCGACCACGGCCGGGTCGACGGTGGCCAGCGTGGCGAGGTGTACGCGTTCGTCGGGGCGGCTGGCGTTGCGCACCACGCCGACCGGGGTGTCCGCCGGCCGGTGCTCGGCGAGGATCGTCAGGGCCGCGCCGAGCTGCCAGTCCCGGTTGCGGCTGCGCGGGTTGTAGAACAGCGTCACGAAGTCGCCCTCCGCGGCGGCGGTCACCCGCCGCTCGATGACCTCCCACGGGGTGTGCAGGTCCGACAGGCTCACGTAGGCGTGGTCGTGGCCGAGCGGGGCGCCGAGCAGCGCGCCGGCGGCCAGCGCCGCGGTCACCCCGGGGACGCCGACCACGTCGATGCGCTCGTCGGCGTACTCCAGGGCGGGGCTGGCCATCGCGTACACCCCGGCGTCGCCGGACCCGACCAGCGCGACCGCCCTCCCGGCGGCGGCCTCGGCGACGGCGGCGCGGGCCCGTGCCTCCTCCGCGCCCAGCCCGCTGGAGAGCACCCGGGTGCCCGGTCGGAGCAGGTCGCGGACCTGGTCGAGGTACTGGTTGAGGCCGACGACCACGGCGGCGCGGCGCAGCTCGGCCACCGCGCGGGGGGTGCGCAGGTCGGCAGCGCCCGGGCCGAGCCCGACGACGGCCAGCCGGCCGCGCGGCGCGTGCCTCGCCACCGCCACGGTGGCCATCGCCGACGCTGTCTTCGGCACGAGCAGGGCGGCGTCGCCCAGCCGGCCGGCATGGCCGAGCAGGGCGGCGGCCTCCGCCACGCTCGGCGTGCCGACCGCGGCACGGACCACCTCGCTGGGGTGCGGCACGTCGACCGCCGCCAGCTCCGCCGCCGTCCAGGTCACCAGGGGTACGCGGCACGCGTCGGCGGTGCTGAGGATGCCCGCCTCGTCGGCCTTGACGTCGGCGCTGGCCAGGCAGCGCAGGCTGGCCGGGCTGAGGCCGGCCCGCGCCAGCACCCGGTGCAGCAGCTCCGCCACCTCGACGGCGGGTACGCCCCGACTGGCACCGACGCCGGCGACCAGTGACGGGGGTCGCAGCACCGCCGTCCGCCCGTCCAGCGGCACGACCCGGTCGGTGACCAGCAGCCGGTACCCGTCCTCCGGAGCGTCGCCGCCCTCGTCGGCGGTCCGCGGACGGACGTTCGGTGGCAGGGCGGGCAGCGGCCACTCGGCGTCGGCGATCAGCCGGACGTGTTCACCGTCCAGGATGGCGCGGGACACCGCGGCGACCGCGCCCTCCACCGGCCAGCCGAGGGTGTCCAGCCCCGGCAGGTCGACCGCGTCGGTGGCGGTGGTGACCACCGGTCGGGCGTCCAGGAGAGCCCCGATCTCTTCGGCGAGGTCGTTGCCACCGCCGGCGTGCCCGCCCAGCAGCGCCACGGCGTGCCGGGCCGCCTCGTCGACGACCACCACGGCCGGGTCGGTGCGCTTGTCGCCGAGCAGCGGGGCGAGGATCCGTACCACCGCGCCGGTGGCCAGGAAGGCGACCACGGCGTCGCACCGCCCCCAGGCGTCTCGCAGCGCGTCGGCGACGCTGTCCCCCTCGACCAGCCGGGCGTGTGGCCAGGCGGCGGCGACGGTGTGGGCGTGCCGCCGACCGGCGGCGGTGGTCGCGACCAGCCCGATCCGGGTGTGCGAGGTCAGGTTGTGCACGGGCGCTCCCCGGTGAGGACGACCACCGGGTTGGTGGCCGCGAGGCGGATCGACCCGCCGGGCAGGTCGGCGAGGCGGGCGGCGGAGAGTTGACTGCCCTCGACGGTGTAGCCGGCGGCGCGCAGCAGCCCGACGGCCGGCGCGACCCGGTCCAGGGCGGCCAGGGTGAGCACCACCCGTTCGGGTCGACCGGCCACCACGGCGGCGAGGACGTCCCCGCCACCGCCGCCGACGAAGACCGCGTCCGGCTCGGGCAGACCGGCCAGCGCCGCCGGGGCCCGCCCGACGACCAGCCGGACGTCGACGGCGTGCGCGGCGGCGTTGGCCCGGATCGTCGCGGCACCTTCCGGGTCCTGCTCGACGGCGAGGACGGCAGCCCCGAGCAGGGCGCACTCGATGCCCACCGAGCCGCTGCCCGCGCCGATGTCCCAGACCAGGCGGCCCAGCCGGGGGCGCAGCCGGGCGACGACGAGGGCGCGTACCTCCGACTTGGTGATCATCGAGTCGCGGTGGGCGTAGCGGCTCTCCGGCAGTGCCCAGCCGCCGACCGGCGCGGCGGCAGGCTGGTTGTCGGCCCGCATCCCGGCGGGCGCGACGGGGTCGGCCGGGTCGGGTGCGGCGATGCTGAGCAGCACGTGCGGGTCGCCCCAGGTCCTGGCGGCAGCCTGCTCGGGGGTCACCTCGCTGACCCGTTCGGCGTCGGTGCCCAGGTGCTCGGCGACGACCAGGCGGCGGGACCAGCCGGCCAGCCCGGCGGCCAGCTCGGCGGCGCCGGCGCCGGGCGCGGTAAGCACGGCGACCAGTGGCAGCGCCCGGCAGGCGTTCAGCGCCGGTCGCGGGTCACGGCCGTGCGCGGTGACCACGGCGGCGCCGTCCCAGGGCAGCCCGGCACGGGCGAACGCGGCGGCCACGCTGGACACCGCGGGAACGACCCGCAGCGGCAGCCCGGCCGCGCGCAGCCGTCGCACGATGCCGAACAGGCCCGGATCTCCGCTGGCCAGCACCACGGCCGGCACACCGTCGCCGACGGCGGCGGCCAGCCGCCGTACGGCGGGATCCAGCGGCCCGAGGGCGACGGTGGCCGCGCCGGGCGGTACGGGCACCGCGGCCAGGTGCCGGGCGGCCCCGACCACCAGACCGGCGGCGGCCAGCGCCGGCGCGAGCGCGGGATGCGGCGGGGCGCCTGCGGCGTCCAGGCCGACCACGGTCACCGGGGTCACGGGTTCCACCGGGGTCACGGGTTCCACCGACCCGACGAGGCGACCACCCGCGCGCCGGCGAAGTCGACCATCGCCACGTCCACGGTGACCGTCGGCCCCGCGAAGCGCCGCAGCACCTGGCGGACCCGGTGGCAGAGCAGGTCGCCGGCCGGGGCGAGCAGTCCGGCGGCCTCCCACAGCTCGTACGCGTGCCGGCCGGTGTTCGCCTCGGTCACGGCGGCGACCAGCGACGGGTCGCCACCGGCCTCGGCGGTCACCGCGCCGAGCAGGGAGAGGTCCACCCTGGAGCGGGTGTAGTGGGTCATGAGGATGCCGGCGGCGAGCTTCGCGAGCTTGCCGGCCATGCCGACGAAGGCCACCCCCGTCATCGCGTCGCCCACGGCGGCGGTCACGGCGGCGCCGGTGAAGTCGCCGACCTCGACGAAGCAGACCTCGGGCAGCTCGGGCAGCAGCGCGCGGGCGGCCCGTTCGGTGCGCCCGCCGGTGCAGAGCACCACGGTCCGCTCGCCCTGGGCGGCCATCACGTGCACGGCCTGTACGACGCTGGCCCGCCAGGAGGCGGTGGAGAAGGGCCGGACGATCCCGGTGGTGCCGAGGATGGAGATGCCGCCGAGGATGCCGAGCCGCCGGTTGGTGGTCTTGCGGGCCATGATCTCGCCCCGGGGCACGCTGATCACCACGCGGACGCCGACCTCGCTGAGGTCGACCACCTCGGCCACCGCCTCGCTGATCATCCGACGTGGGGTGTCGTTGATCGCCGGGCCGCCGACCGCGAGCCCGAGACCGGGCTTGGTGACCGTGCCGACGCCGGCACCGCCGGCCAGCCGCAGGCCGGGGACATCGGTCCAGTCGACGGTGGCGGTCAGCTCGGCGCCGTGGGTGACGTCGGGGTCGTCCCCGGCGTCCTTGACCACCACCGCTTCGGCGCGGACCGGTGGGCTGCCGGTCACCTCGCAGCGTTCGACCGGGAAACGCACCCGCCGCCCGGCGGGCAGCCCGATCTCCACCTCCTGCTGGGTGGCGCCGGTGACCAGCGCGGTGACCGCGGCCTTGGCCGCCGCTGTCGCGCAGGCGCCGGTGGTCCAGCCGGTGCGCAGCGCGGTGGGCCGGACCTTCGCGGTACGCGGCAGGTCCGGCTCGCGCAGCGGCGGCTCGGCGTACGTCATGGTGTGTGCCCCGGCGCGGCTGTCTCCCCGGCACGGGCACCCGCCTGGCGGCGAAGTTCGGCGCGGGCGGCCGGCTCGGCCCGACGGAAGGTGTGGAAGTGCCCGGGGTGGTACAGGTGCGAGCGGGTGCCCTCGGCAGCGAGGGCCGGCCCGACCAGGAAGAGCGTGTGCTTCCAGAGCCGGTGCTGCTTGACCGTCGCCTCCAGGGTGCCGACCGTGCAGCGCACCACCAGCTCGTCGGGCCAGGTCGCCTGGTACGCCACCACGGCCGGGGTGTCCTCCGGGTAGCCACCGGCCAGCAGTTCGGCCTGCACCTGCCCGGAGCGGGCGGCGGAGAGGAACAGCGCCATGGTGGTGCCGTGCCGGGCGAAGTCGCGGACCCGCTCACCGGGCGGCATCGGCGTCTTGCCGCCTTCGAGGCGGGTGAGGATGACCGACTGGGCCACCTCGGGCACGGTCAGCTCCCGTCCGACGATCGCCGCGACGGCGGTGAACGAGGACACTCCGGGCACGATCTCGACGGCCAGGTCGAGCGCCCGGCACAGGTCCAGCTGCTCCTGCACCGCGCCCCACAGCGCCGGGTCTCCGGAGTGGATCCGGGCCACGGTCAGCCCCTGCTCGGCGGCGCGCCGGTAGAGCGGAAGCACGCCCTCGATCGGCAGCTGCGAGGAGTCGACGATCTCGGCGCCGGCGCGGGCGTGGGCGAGCACGTCGGCGTGCACCAGGCTGGCGGCCCAGACCACGATGTCCGCCTCGGCGATCACCCGGGCGGCCCGCAGGGTCAGCAGATCCGCCGCCCCGGGGCCCGCGCCGACGAACCACACCTTGCCGTCGCTGGTCACAGTTTTCCTCCTCGGTGCTCGCGGCGGGCCGGGACCAGCAGCGTCGACAGGTACGGCAGGTCGTGGTCGGTGTCGTCGACCGGGCCGATGCGTTCGCCGGGCAGCCCCACGCTGCGCCCGAGCACGGCGTCGGCGAGCCGGCCCTGTCGGCGCAGCTCGGCGAGCAGCTCCGGGTGCCGCCGCCAGCCCTTGTAGACGGCCACGGTGCCCGGCCCGGCCAACGCGTCGGCGAAGAGCGCCAGTCCGGCGGTGGCCGGCAGCAGGGTCAGCGGTTCGCGTCCCTCGCAGAGCGGGGTGCCGCTGCGCGCGGCCAACTCCTGCAACGCGGTGACACCGGGGACGGTGGCCACCCGCACCGCCGGGCGCAGGTCCCGGACGCTCTGCGCCAGGTAGCCGAAGGTGGAGTAGACGTTCGGGTCGCCGATGGTGGCGAAGGCCAACGACCGCGCGCCGGTGTCGATCGCCTCGACGACGGCTCGCGCGGCGTCGTCCCAGGCCGCCGCCCGGCGGGCCGTCACCCCACCCCGGTCGTCCAGGGCGAACGGCAGCCGGCGCAGCCGGTCCGCCGCCACGTACTCCCGCACGGTGCGCTCGGCCCGCCCGGCCGCGGCGTCGGACCCAGGCCGGTCCGCCATCACGGGTACGAAGACCAGGTCGGCCGCGCGCAGCACCCGTACCGCCCTGACGGTCAGCAGTTCCGGGTCACCCGGCCCGACACCGACCCCGGTCAGCGTGGCGTCCACGGCCCGGGCGTCGACACCGCCGTCGGCGCTCATCGGCACGCCTCCACCAGTCGGCGGGCGGCGCCGGGGTGCCCGGCCCAGTGGGTGTGCAGGTAGGAGGCGTGCACCCGGCCGGCGACGAAGCCGTGCTCCGCGCCGCCCCAACGCCACGCCGGCCGGTCGCCGTGCCCCGGGTCGGTGGTGGTGCGGTGGAACTCGTGGCCGCGTACCGGCTCGCCGGCCCGGTTCACCGGGGAGTCGGTGACGGCCACCGCCTCCCGGTAGCCGAGGGTGAGCCGGCCGGTCATCCGGGCGGTCAGGTCCAGCCGGCCGCACATGGGCACCCCGTCCAGGGACCGCCCGAGGTAGAGCAGCCCGGCGCACTCGGCCACGATCGGCCCGTCGAAGGCGGCCAGCTCGGCGCGGAGCGCGGTGTTGCCGGCCAGCGCCTCCGCGTACGCCTCGGGGAAGCCGCCGCCGACGACCACCGCGCGGGTGCCGGCGGGCAGCGCCGGATCGCGCAGCGGGTCGACGGTGACGACGTCCGCGCCGGACGCGGTGAGCAGTTCGGCGGTCTCCGCGTACGAGAAGGTGAAGGCCGGACCACCGGCGAGCGCGACGCGTGGCCGCTCCGCGCCGGCCGGTCCGTCGACGGCGGCGACGGGGCTCCACGCCGGGGCGGTCAGCGGCGGGGCGGTCCGGGCCAGGTCGAGCACGGCGTCGAGGTCCACGGTGGACTCGACCAGCTCGGCCAGGGCCGTCACGATCGCCAGGGACTCGGGCGCCCGCTCGGCGACCGGAACCAGTCCCAGGTGCCGGGCCGGTGCGGCCACCTCGGCGGCCCGGGTGACCGCGCCGAGCACCGGTACGCCCACCTCGGCCAGCGCGTCGCGCAGCAGCGTCTCGTGCCGGGGCGAGCCGACCCGGTTGAGGATCACCCCGCCGATCCGTACGGCCGGGTCGAAGGCGGCCATGCCCAGCGTCAGCGCGGCGGCCGAGCGGCCCTGCGCGGTGGTGTCCAGCACCAGCAGCACAGGTGCCTCGATCAGCCGGGCCACGTGCGCGGTGGAGGCGTAGTCGCGGCGACCGACGGCGCCGTCGTGCAGACCCATCACGCCCTCCACCACGGCCACGTCGGCGGGCGTCGGGACGGTGGCGCCGTGGCGCAGCAGCGGGGCGATCCGCCGCGCGCCGACCAGGAACGGGTCGAGGTTGCGGCCGGGCCGGCCGGCGGCGAGGGCGTGGTAGCCGGGGTCGATGTAGTCCGGCCCGACCTTGTGCGGGCTGACCGTCAGGCCCCGGCGGCGCAGCGCGGCGAGCAGACCGGTGGCCACGGTGGTCTTGCCGTGACCGCTGGCCGGTGCGGCGACCACCACCCGGGGCAGCGCCCACGGCTCGACGTCGCTCACCACTCGATGCCCTTCTGGCCCTTCTGGCCGGCGTCCATCGGGTGCTTGACCTTGGTCAGCTCGGCCACCAGGTCGGCGGCGGCCACCAGTCTCGGGTCGGCGTCCCGGCCGGTGATCACCACGTGCTGGAAACCGGGACGGTCGGCCAGGGTGGCCACCACCTCGTCGACGTCCACCCAGCCCCACTTCATCGGGTAGGTGAACTCGTCCAGCACGTACAGCCCGTAGCGCTCGGCGGCCAGGTCCCGCTGGATCTGCCGCCAGCCCTCCAGGGCGTCGGCGGCGTGGTCGGCGTCGGCGCCGCGCTGGATCCAGGACCAGCCCTCGCCCATCTTGTGCCAGGCCACCGGTGCGCCCTGGCCGGTGCGCTCGTGCACCTCGCCGAGCGCCCGGAAGGCGTTCTCCTCGCCCACCCGCCACTTGGCGCTCTTGACGAACTGGAACACCCCGACCGGCAGGCCGGCGGTCCACGCCCGCAGCGCCAACCCGAAGGCAGCGGTGGACTTCCCCTTCATCTGCCCGGTGTGGACCATCAACAACGGCCGGTGCCGTCGCTGCCGGGTGGTCAACCCGTCGACGGGCACAATGCTCGGCTTCCCCTGCGGCATCAGCACGTCCCCCATCCCGCGGGCACTCCCGCGATCTTGCAGTTTCTGTCCGTCATGTGTGCGCTTCGTCCGTTATGCCGCGACAGGATGTGCACGATCGCGGGGTTGGGGGTGGGTCAGGGCGGCCAGGAGGGTGTGGGGGGCGCTCAGCTGGGTTGCCAGGCGGCGGGCCAGGTTCAGGCGGACGGGTCCCGTTTCGCAGTCGACGACGACGCAGGGGGCGCCCGTCGCGGCGAGGACCGCCGCGGCTCCGGCCGCCCGGTCGAGCGGGCGGATGCCGGCGGTGGCTCGGCCGTCGGTGACGATGAGGACCAGGGGGCGCCGTTTCGGGTCACGGAGGCGCTCCACCCGCAGCAGGTCGGCGGCGGCGAGCAGCCCCTCGGCCAGGGGCGTACGCCCACCGGTGGGCAGCTCGGCCAGCCGGGTCGACGCGGCCAGCACCGACGAGGTCGCCGGCAGCAGCGTCCGCGCGCCGGCGCCCCGGAAGGCGATCACCGCGACCTTGTCCCGCCGCTGGTACGCGTCCGTGAGCAGGGCGAGCACCGCGTCCTTGACGGTGGTCATCCGCTGCCGGGCACCCATCGAGCCGCTCGCGTCCACCACGAACAGCACCAGGTTGCCCTCACGGCCCTCGCGGACGGCCTCGCGTACGTCGTCCGGGCGCAACCGCAGCGGGCCCATCAGGCGGCCCCGGGCCGCCTGGTGCGGGGCGGCGGCGCGGACCGTCGCGGGCAGGTGCAGCGCGCCGACCCGGCCCGCCGGTACCCGGGACCCGGTGGTGCGGCCCCGCCCGGTGCGGGCACGCGAGCGCCGGCCGGGCACCCCGTCACCGACGCCGGGGGCGGTGAGCAGGCGGGCCGTCAACCCACCCCGGGGTACGGCCACCGGCTGACCGCCCGCCGTGGCGTGCGCCCCGCCGCGACTCGGATAGCCGTCGGCCGACCCGCTGGCCGTGCCGTCGCCGCCGTCGCCGCGCGGGCCGCCGTCCTGATCGGGTCCGCCCCAGCCGTCGTCGTCGCCCCCGCGCTGCGGCCACCCACCGCCCGGATCGGCCTGTCCCTGCGGACCCGTGTCGCCGACGGCCGACTGCCCGGCCCGACCCGATCCGGGGTCGGTCCGATGCCGGTCGCCCTCCGCGCCGCTCCCGTCGGGGCCGCTCTCGTCCGTGTCGCGTCCCTCGCCGCCGCCCGGGCCGTCGGTGCCCCCTGGACCGCCGCCGTCCGGGCCACGGTCGGTCGGGCCGCCGTCGTCCGGGCCACGATCGGTCGGGCCGCCGTCGTCCGGGTCGTCGGGGTGCGCGTCCTGGGCCCGCTGCAACGCCTCGTCGAGGCGCTTCTCGTCCAGGCCCGGTGTGTCGAACGGGTCGCGGCGACGGCGGTGCGGCAGGGCCAGCCGCGCGGCCACCCGGACGTCGTCGATGGTGACCCGGTCCCGGCCGTGCCAGGCGGCGTGCGCCAGCGCGGTACGCGCCGTGACGATGTCGGCGCGCATCCCGTCCACGTCGAACGCCGCGCACACCTCGGCGATCTGGCGCAGGGCGGCATCGGGCAGCCGTACCCCGGGAAGCCGGCGACGGGCGGCGGCCACCTGGCCCGCGATCTCGGCGTCGGCGCCGGCCCAGCGGGCGGCGAAACCGGCCGGGTCGGCGTCGGCGGCGAGCCGGCGGCGGACCACCTCGACCCGGATCGCCGGGTCGCGGCTGGCGCCGACCTCGACGGTGAGCCCGAACCGGTCGAGCAACTGCGGGCGCAGCTCCCCCTCCTCCGGGTTCATGGTGCCGACCAGCAGGAACCGGGCGGCGTGGCTGACCGAGACGCCCTCCCGCTCGACGTGGCTTCGGCCCATCGCCGCCGCGTCCAGCAGCAGGTCGACCAGGTGGTCGTGCAGCAGGTTGACCTCGTCGACGTAGAGCACGCCCCGGTGCGCGGCGGCCAGCAGGCCCGGTTCGAAGGCGCGCACCCCCTCGCCGAGGGCCTTCTCCAGGTCGAGGGAACCGACCACCCGGTCCTCGGCGGCGCCGACCGGCAGCTCCACCAGGCGTGCCGGGCGGGTCTCGGCCGAGGCGTCGGCCGGGTGCGGGCCGTCCGGACAGGCCGGGTCGGGCTCGGCCGGGTCACAACCGAACCGGCAACCCACGACCCGGGGTACGGGAGGCAGCAGCGCGGCCAGGGCGCGTACCGCGGTCGACTTGGCGGTCCCCTTCTCACCCCGGACCAGCACCCCGCCGACCGCCGGGGAGACCGCGTTGAGCAGCAGGGCCAGCCGCATGTCGGCCATGCCGAGCACGGCGCTGAACGGGTAGGTGGTCATGCGCGCTCCTCCAGGTCACCCTCACTGGCCAGGTACGTGTCGCGGAGACGGTCGAGCGTGGCCGGCTCGGGTTTGGCCCACAGCCCCCGGTCGGCGGCCTCCAGCAGCCGCTCGGTGATGCCGCGCAGCGCCCACGGGTTGGACCGCTCCAGGAACTCCCGGGTGGTCTCGTCGAAGAGGTACGCGGCGGCCAGGTGCTCGTACATCCAGTCGTCGACGACCCCGGCGGTGGCGTCGTAGCCGAACAGGTAGTCCACGGTGGCCGCCAGCTCGAACGCGCCCTTGTAGCCGTGCCGGCGCATCGCGGCGATCCACTTCGGGTTGACCACCCGGGCCCGGAACACCCGCCGGGTCTCCTCGCCCAGCGTGCGGGTACGCACGTCGTGCGGCATCGCCGAGTCACCCACGTACGCCTGCGGCGACGTACCGGTGAGGTGGCGGACCATCGCCACCATCCCGCCGTGGTACTGGAAGTAGTCGTCGGAGTCGACGATGTCGTGCTCGCGGGTGTCCTGGTTCTTCACCGCGACCGCGATCCGGGCGAACGAGCGTTCCATGTCCGCGCGCGCCTCCCGCCCGTCGAGGCCACGGCCGTAGGCGTAGCCGCCCCAGACCGCGTACACCTCGGCCAGGTCGGCGTCGCTGCGCCAGGTCCGGGCGTCGATCAGGGGCAGCAGCCCGGCGCCGTACGCCCCCGGCTTGGAGCCGAAGATCCGGGCGGTGGCCCGCCGCTCGTCGCCGTGCTCGGCGAGGTCGGCGGTGACGTGCGCCCGGACGTAGTTCTCGGCGTCCGGCTCGTCGAGGGCGGCGACGCGCCGGACGGCGTCGTCGAGCAGCGCCACCACGTGCGGGAAGGCGTCGCGGAAGAAGCCGGAGATGCGCACGGTGACGTCGACGCGGGGCCGGCCCAGCTCGGCGGTCGGCACCACCTCGATGCCGGTGACCCGCCGCGACCGGTCGTCCCAGACCGGCCGGCAACCCAGCAGCGCGAGCACCTCGGCGATGTCGTCGCCCTGGGTGCGCATCGCGCTGGTGCCCCACACGGTCAGCCCGACCGAGCGGGGGTACGCCCCGGTGTCGGCGAGGTGCCGGGCCAGCAGCGAGTCGGCGAGGGCGACGCCGACGTCCCAGGCGTTGCGGCTGGGGATGGCCTTGGGGTCGACGGAGTAGAAGTTGCGCCCGGTGGGCAGCACGTTGACCAGGCCGCGGGTGGGTGAGCCGGACGGGCCGGGCGGCACGAACCGGCCGTCGAGCGCACCGAGGGTGTTGGTCAGCTCGTCGGTGGTCCGGTCCAGCCGGGGCACCAGTTCGGTGGCGGCGAAGCGCAGCACGGCGGCGGCCTCCGGGATGGCTCGGCCGGTCACCTCCTCGACGACCGCGTCGGCGGCGGTGGCGGTCCAGCCGAGGGTTTCCATCCCGATGACCAGCCGCCGGGCGAGTGCCTCGATCAGGTCGACGGCGTCGGCGGCGGTGGCAGCCGGCCCGTCCACGACGTCGGTCAGCGCCGTCGGCAGCGCCAGCCGCTGTCCCGGTGACGCGAGCAGTTCCTGCTCGTCGAGGGCGTACGCGGCGGCGAGCGCCTGCCGCAGGCCGGGCAGGGCGCGGGCGCCTCCCCAGATCTGCGGGGCGCGCAGTACGGCGAGCACCAGGTTGACCCGGGGTTCGCCGGTCGGCGCGGCGGCGAGGATGTGCAGCCCGTCGCGGATCTGCACGTCCTTGACCTCGCAGAGGTAGCCGTCGAGGTGCAGCACGAAGTCGTCGAAGTCGTCGGCGTCCGGCATGGCCTCGGCGTGCAGGTCGTGGTGCAGCTCGGCGGCGCGTACCAGGTCCCAGATCTGCGCCCGCACGGTCGGCACCTTGGCCGGGTCGAGCGCCTGTACGGTGGCGTACTCGTCGAGCAGTTGTTCCAGCTTGGCCAGGTCGCCGTAGGTCTCGGCGCGGGCCATCGGCGGCACCAGGTGGTCGATCACGACGGCGTGCGCCCGCCGCTTGGCCTGGGTGCCCTCGCCGGGGTCGTTGACGATGAACGGGTACACCAGCGGCAGGTCGCCGAGGACCGCGTCCGGCGCGCAGTCGGCGGCGAGGCCCAGGCCCTTGCCGGGCAACCATTCCAGGGTGCCGTGCTTGCCCAGGTGCACGACGGCGTCCGCGCCGAAGCCTCCGTCGGCGACCGGCGCGGCCAGCCAGCGGTACGCCGCCAGGTAGTGGTGGCTGGGCGGCAGGTCCGGGTCGTGGTAGATGGCGATCGGGTTCTCCCCGAAGCCGCGCGGCGGCTGGATCAGCAGCACCACGTTGCCGAAGCGCAGCCCGGCGAGCACGATGTCCCCGCCGTCGGTGTACAGCTCGCCGGGAGGCTCACCCCAGTGTTCCCGCATCCGCTCCCGCAGCTCGGCCGGGATGCCCTCGAACCAGCGCCGGTACGTCTGCCCGGGCACCCGGGCCTCGGCGGCGGCCAACTGCTCCGGGGTGAGCCACTCCACGTCGTGACCGCCGGCGGCGATCAGCGCGTGGATGAGTGCGTCGCCGTCGTCGGGCAGCGGTGCGTCGCCGAGGTGGTAGCCGGCGTCGGAGAGCGCCGCGAGCAGCCGGACCGCCGAGACCGGGGTGTCCAGCCCGACGGCGTTGCCGACCCGGGAGTGCTTGGTGGGGTACGAGCTGAGCACGACGGCGACCCGCTTGTCGGCGTTCGGCACGTAGCGCAGCCGGGCGTGGCGCACCGCGATGCCGGCCACCCGGGCGGCCCGCTCGGCGTCGGCGGCGTACACCGAGAGCCCGTCGGCGTCGATCCGCTTGAACGAGAACGGCACGGTGACGATCCGGCCGTCGAACTCGGGAATGGCCACCTGCATCGCCGCGTCCAGGGGGGACAGTCCGGCGTCGCTGCCGGCCCACTGCTCGCGGGTGCTGGCCAGGCAGAGCGCCTGGATGACCGGCACGTCCAGGGCGGCCAGGGCGCCGACGTCCCAGGCGTCCTCGTCGCCGCCACCGGAGGCGTCCGCGGCGACCGCGCCGCCGGCAGCGAGCACGGTGACCAGCAGCGCGTCGCAGCGGGCGAAGAGGCCGAGCGGGCCGGCACCGGCGGTCAGCCCGCGCAGGGAGCCACAGAAGATGGGCAGCGGGTTGCCGCCGGCCGCCCGTACCGCGTCGGCCAGCACGTCGACGAAGCCGGTGTTGCCGGCCAGCGCGTGCGCCCGGTAGAAGACGATGCCCACGGTGGGCCGGTCCGGGTCGACCGGGTGGTCGCCGTGCACCCCGTACGCCGGGGTGGGCGCGGGCGGGGCGAAGCCCTCGCCGGTGAGCAGCACCGTGTCGGAGAGGAACCGGGCCAGCTGGCCCAGGTTGTCCGGGCCGCCCTCGACCAGGTACGCCAGCGCCTGGGTGGCCACTCCGGACGGCACGGTGGAGACGGCCATCAACTCCGCGTCGGGCACCGCCTCGCCGCCGAGCACGACCGTCGGCAGGCCGCTCGCGAGCACCGCGGCGAGGCCGTCCGGCCACGCCTGCCGACCCCCGAGCAGGCGTACGACGGCGAGGTCGACCCCGTCGAGCAGGGCGGGCACCTCGTCGGCGGCGACGCGTGCGGGGTTGGCCAGCCGGTAGCCGGCGCCGCTGGCCCGGGCGGCCAGCAGGTCGGTGTCGGCGGTGGAGAGCAGCAGGATGCGCACGGAAGGCTCCGGAGAGTGACGCCCCGGCCGCCACCGGGGCGACCTGGACGAAGCGGGGGTGGTGCGGCGTCAGCCGGTACGACGGCCCGGCGAGCGGGTCACCGACGTGGGCGTCGGGAGCCGGTCATCGCCGGGTGCGCGACTCAGCGGTGCCGGTGACCGGCGCGGCCGTGCGCACGGCCGGCCTGGCGCACGCCGGCGCGGCCGGGTGCGGGCACGGCGGAGCGCCCGCCGTGCGGGTCATGACCGTGCTCGTCGGTGAAAGAGACGCCGTGCGTCATCGGGTCCTCCTCGGGTGTCCACGCCCTGGGGTACGTCCCGACGGCCGAAGTATCCTGGCTTCCGGATCGACGCTCTCCCCCGGCCTTCCAACCGCAGACACACGGCCGTGACGCACGAGGGGGGATCACTCCCCGGTGACAGTGGCGGGACCGCGTCGGAATCACACCGACTTCCTTCACTGCCGTCAGGCCGCGAATGCTGCCACACCCGTCCGCCGCCGGTCAACGGCACCCCGCCCCGCACAACGGCGGGTGACGGCGATCGAGGTCCGCTGATGTGTGGGCGCCGGAGACGCCGGCGGGCGGACCTCCGGGTCGATGTCCTCGTCCTTTGCTCTGCTTCAACCCACGCAACGAAAAACGCCCGCACTGTTGCGTCCGCTGAAGCAGAGCAAAGGACGGGCGGGACCGGGACTGCCTGGCCAGACGGCGGGTGACCGTCCGTTCGACCGGGCCCGGCGAGGCGGCCGGACCAGCGGACGCCATCTATCCGCGACGTCGACCGCCGTCATCGCCCGCGGTTCGGTCACCTCGTCGGCCGGCTGGCACGCTGGCGCGCCGGACAGACCGGAGGCGAGCCACCTGTTGGTCGTGACGCCCGCCGACGAGCGCGGAAAGTGTGACGGGCGACGCTCAGCGCGCGTGGCGCTCCGGGTGCGCCCGGTTCCACACCCGCATCCGCTCCGGGTAGCCGGTGCGGGCCGCCTCGTACAGCGGCACCGCGTGCTTGCGGGCGATGGCGCCCGCCGCGCGCGGTGTGCCGGTCCGGCGGCGGATCCACTCGCCGTCGTGGGCGATCGCCACCACCGTCGTGTCCGTGGCGGTGGTCTCCGGCTCCAGGTAGAACTCCACCCCCTGCCGGCTGGCGATGAACGCCTCCAGCGCCGCGAGGTCGTCCCGGGTCGCCTCCCGGTCCAGCTTCGTCGGGGTCGCCTCGGTGCCCCGTGCCCGTCGACTGAACCAGCCCATGCCCCA
This sequence comes from Micromonospora yongxingensis, assembly GCF_052601155.1. Lineage (NCBI taxonomy): Bacteria > Bacillati > Actinomycetota > Actinomycetes > Micromonosporales > Micromonosporaceae > Micromonospora > Micromonospora yongxingensis. Next base: position 95,132 of record NZ_JBQXEO010000008.1, on the reverse strand, counting down.
CCCCTCTCCTCGACGCTCCCACCAGTGCACCACCGATTCCTGGCAATACGCTGCACGCCGGGTGGGAGTGAGCTGGCCGGGCCGCGGGTGGAACCCGTTGCGCCGGGGCGGTGTCATGAGTGTGATGCAACCGGAGGTCCCCCTGGACGACGACGTGCTCGTCAGCCGCGCTCGGGCAGGTGACCTGGAGGCGTACGACCTCCTGGTCGCCCGGCACACCGCGTCCGCGTACCGGACGGCGGTGCTGCTCGGCGCGGGCTCGGATTCCGAGGACGTCACCCAGGAGGCGTTTGTGAAGGGTTACCGCAGCCTGTCCCGCTACCGGGGTGATTCGTCCTTCCGGTCCTGGCTGCTGGCGATCGTCGCCAACGAGACCCGCAACCTGCACCGGTCCCGCAGCCGGCGGGACGGTCTCGCCCTGCGGGCTGCGGCGGCGAACCCTGCGTCGGAGGTCGCCGAGGACGGCGCGGTCGGGGCGGTCCTCGCCGGAGAGCGCCGCGCGCGGCTGGTGGAGGCCCTGCGCCAACTGCCGGAGCGGGATCGTGAGGTGATCGTCTGCCGGTTCTTCCTCGATCTCAGCGAGGAGGAGACGGTGGCGACGTTGGGGTGGCCCCGGGGCACGGTCAAGTCGCGGACGTCCCGGGCGCTGGCGAAGCTCCGCGGTCTGCTCGACCGGGAGGAGGTCCGGCATGGGTGACCTGGAAAGGGAGCTGCGCGATCTCTCGACCTGGCTGGAGACGCCCGACCCACCCGACGTGACCGCCCGCGTACGTGCACAGCTGACCGCGCCCGCGCCCCGGCGACGCCGGTGGGGCGCCTGTGTCGCCGCGGCGCTCGTCGCGCTGCTGGTGGCGGTGCTGCCGCCGGGGCGGGCCGCGCTCGCCGACGCCATGGCGGGGTTGCTGCGCTTCGCCGGAGTCACCGTTGTCACGTCGTCCGCACCCGAACTGCCCGTCGGCACTCCGTCTCCGCTGCCCTCGCAGCGGGCCGCCGCGCTGGACGAGGCGCAACGCGCGGTGCGTTTCCCGATCCGCCTCCCGGCGAAGCTCGGCCCACCCGAGCAGGTGTTGGTAGCCGATCCCGACGGCACGGGCGCCTGCCGGGTGGCGACGTTGCTCTACGACGCGGGTGCCTTGCGCATCGACGCGTTCGACGGCCACCTCGACCTGGCCTTCCACAAGCAGACGGTCCGGCCCGGAGCGGAGTGGACCCAGGTCGACGGCGACTTCGCCATCTGGGTCGGCGGTCCACACGTCCTGGCCTACGTGGACCGTTCGGGAGAGGTTCGCCGGGAGACGGCCCGGCTCGCCGCCTCGACCCTGATCTGGCAGGAGGGCGGCGTGAGCTACCGGCTTGAGGGCGACCTCACCAAGCTCGAAGCGATCGCGATCGCCGGGTCGCTCGACTAGCGGGACAGGGAACCTGGCGGTCCCGGCCGGTGTCCTGATGGTGAGACGCAGAAGCGCGGGTTCCGGAAGGGGCGAGATGGGTTCCTGGGGCAGGTTCATGCTGGGGTCGGTCGTCCTGCTGACGGCGGGGTGCACGGGCACCGGCCAGTCGGCCACGCCGGCCGGTGCTCCGACCACCACGACGACGGCGAGCCCGGCGACAGGCTGCGGTTCCCGGGTCGAGACGGGCCCCCTACCCGACTGGGCGGACGCCGGCTTCAGCGGGGACGCACGCGTCCCGCACGTCTTCGGCGCCAACGGCGACATCGTGGCGGTGCTGTTCGCCCACCCGCTGGCGCAGGTCCGGCAGGACGGGTCGAACAACAAGATCCTCTGGGTGTCCCGCCCCGCGACGTCGTCCGCCGCGAGCACGTCGCCGGCCAGCCTGGTGATCACCGCGACGCTGGACGGCACCGGCGCCAGGGTGAGCAGGGAGGTCGCCGGCGGCCCCGGGCCATCGATCATCGACATGCCGCGGGCGGGTTGCTGGCACCTCGAACTCCGCTGGGCCGGCCGCACCGACACGATCGATCTGGTGTACGCCGACCGGCTGCCCTGACCGACGCGGGCAGGTGCCGAGGCCCTCGCGGGGAGGCGCCCGCCGAGCGGACCATGCAAAAAGGGAGGAACCCCTCCCTTCCACTCTCAACATATATCGCACTGGGGGCCTTGCCGCAAGACCCCAGTTGTGCCGCAGAATTGCCGGCCGAGGCCAGATTCTGCCGAATTGGGAGTGCCCTTGAACCCCGCGCCCACCAGCGTGTTCGCCCTTCCCGACCACCTCTCCCCCAAGGCCGACGCGGCGCTGATCGCCCGCGACGAGCAGCACTTCGCGGCCATCGCGGAGAGCCTGGAGCAGACGTACGCCGACCTGTCCGACCGTCTGGACACCGCCCGCAAGGCGCCCAGCGGCAAGGGCCGGCAGGCGGTGGACCGGGACCAGGAGGTCCGCCGGCTGACCGCGCGCCTGCGCCGACTGCGTCGCTTCGGTCTGGACCTGTGCCTCGGACGCATGGTGAGCGTCGACGATCCCGAGCCCGTGTACGTCGGACGCCAGGGCCTCACGGACAGCGAGGGCCGGCGGCTGTTGCTCGACTGGCGCTCCCCCGCGGCTGAGCCGTTCTTCGGGGCGACCCATGCCAACCCGATGGGTCTGGCCAGCCGCCGCCGGTACCGCTGGACCCTCGGCCGGATCAGCGACTACTGGGACGAGGTCTTCGCCGCGGACGGCCTGGAGGGGCACGCCGCGCTCGACGACCAGTCCGCCTTCATCGCCAGCCTGGGCAGCAGCCGGTCGAACCGGATGCGCGACGTGCTCAGCACGATCCAGGCCGACCAGGACGCCATCATCCGCGCCGGATCCAGCGGTGCGCTCGTCGTCGACGGCGGTCCGGGCACGGGCAAGACCGTCGTCGCCCTGCACCGCACCGCCTACCTCCTCTACGCCGATCCTCGTCTCGGTCACCGGCGGGGCGGGGTGCTGTTCGTCGGCCCGCACCAGCCCTACCTGTCCTACGTCGCCGACGTCCTGCCCAGCCTCGGCGAGGAGGAGGTGCAGATCTGCACCCTGCGGGACCTCGTCGCGGAGGGCGCCGCGGCGACGATCGAGACCGACCCCGACGTGGCCCGGCTCAAGTCGTCCGCGGATGTGGTGAGGGTGGTCGAGGCGGCCGTCCGGTTCTACGAGGAGCCGCCGGCCAAGGGGATGACGGTCGCGACCGACGAGTCGGACCTGTGGCTGAGCGCCGACGACTGGGCCGAGGCGTTCGAGGCGCCGGGGCCCGGCACCCCGCACAACGAGGCGCGTGACGAGATCTGGGAGGAACTGCTCACGATCCTGATCAACAAGTACGACGGCGACGAGCCGGACGACCTGGTCCGCGGGGCGCTGGAGCGGAACGGGGAGCTGCGCGCGGCCTTCAACCGTGCCTGGCCGCTGCTCGACGCGGCCGACCTCGTCGGAGACCTGTGGTCGGTACCCGCCTACCTGCGCAGGTGCGCGCCCTGGCTCAGCGCGGACGAGGTCCGGAAGCTACAGCGCGACGATGCCCGGGCCTGGACCGTGTCCGACCTGCCGCTGCTGGACGCGGCACGGCAGCGGCTCGGCGACCGGGAGGCGTCGGGGCGTCAGCGTCGGCACGACGCCACCGTCGCCGTCGAACGCGCGCGCATGGCCACGGTCATCGACGACCTGATCGAGGCCCACACCTACGACGACGGTGAAGGTGTGCTGTCGAGCCTGCGCCAACTGGATCTCCAGGATGCCCTGGTCGACGAGGCCGCGCTGCCCAGCACCGAGCCGGACCAGCTCGCCGGCCCGTTCGCGCACATCGTCGTGGACGAGGCTCAGGAACTGACCGACGCCGAGTGGCAGATGCTGCTGCTACGCTGCCCGTCCCGCAGCTTCACCATCGTCGGGGACCGGGCCCAGGCCCGGCACGGGTTCACCGAGTCGTGGCAGGAACGACTCGAACGGATCGGGCTGGACCGGGTCACCCTGGCCTCCCTGAGCATCAACTACCGCACGCCTGAGGAGGTCATGGCGGAGGCCGAGCCGGTCATCCGGGCCGTGCTCCCGGACGCCAACGTGCCGACCTCGATCCGCGCCAGCGGCGTCCCCGTCGTACGCGGATGCGCGTCGGACCTGGGCGCGATCCTCGACGCGTGGCTCGCCGCGCACGCCGACGGCATCGCCTGCGTCATCGGCGATCCCACCTTCGAGGCGACGTCCCGCGTCCGGTCGCTGACCCCGGAGCTGTCGAAGGGGCTCGAGTTCGACCTGGTCGTCCTCGTCGATCCGGAGGCGTTCGGCGAGGGCGTCGAAGGAGCGGTCGACCGCTACGTCGCCATGACCCGGGCGACGCAGCAACTGGTCATCCTCACCAGTTCCTGAGGTCCTAGGCTGCGTGGCGTGTCCGAGGAGGTGCGGGGGGCGGCGGCCCGCAACAACGCCGACTGGTGCGACGTCGTCTGCGGCACCCACGGGGTGACCGGCCGGACCGACGCCGACGCCTGGTCGGTCCCCCGTCGCTCCCCACCCTGGTACCCGGACGCGGTCACGCTGCGCCCCGGCGTCGACGCCGGGGCGCTGCTGGCCCGGATCGACGCCGGGTCCGGTGCGTCGGTGAAGGACAGCTTCGCCGACCTCGACCTGTCCGGGCACGGCTTCCGGGTGCTCTTCGACGCGCAGTGGATCCACCGGCCGTCAGCGGACCCACCGGGCGGCGCTACGCTGGACCGCGTCACGACACCGGAACGGCTGGCCGCCTGGGCGACGGCGCACGGCGGCGGGGACCTGTTCCGACCGGCGCTGCTGGCCGACCCCCGGGTCCGGGTGCTGGCCCGCTACGACGACCGGGGCGCGATCGTCGGCGGCGCGGTGGTCAGCGGCGACGGCCCGTACGGGGTGTCGAACCTGTTCGCCCGCACCGGCGACCCCGACGACATCTGGCACGCAGTGCTCACCACCCTGCCCCACCTGCCACTGCTCGGCTACGAGTCCGGCCCAGACCTCGCCCCGGCCCTCAGGGCCGGCTTCGTCCCGCTCGGACCGCTCCGAGTCTGGCTCCGCGCCTGACCCCCAAAGCCCCGTTGATCATGAAGTTGGCGACGCGACACGCCGGCATCGAGGACGCTAACTCCATGATCACCGGGGCGGTTGTGAGGTGGGGGCGTCAGTTCAGGAGGGTCAGATCTTCGGGGGTCAGGTTCAGGGAGGCGGCGGCGATGTTCGCCGTGAGGTGTTCCGGGTTGGCGGTGCCGGGGATGGCCAGCACGTGCGGGCCCTGGTGCAGGGTCCAGGCCAGGCGTACCTGGTGCGGGGTGACGCCGTGGGCCCGCGCGACGGCCTCGACGGCCTCGCTCTGCTCGGCGCTCGCGCCCGCCTCCCGGCCGGTGCCGGCCACCGCGAAGAAGGGCACGTAGGCGATGCCCCGCTCGCCGCAGGCCCGGACGAACGGGTCCTGCTCGCGGTAGGCGTCCACCCCGTAGTTGTTCTGCACGCAGACCACCGGCGCGATGTCCGCCACCTCGGCCAACTGCTCGGGCCGGACGTTCGAGAGCCCGAGGTGCCGGATCAGCCCGGCGGCGCGCAGCTCGGCCAGGGCACCGAACCGCTCGGCCAGTGGCACCGGGCCGGGTCCCCGACCGAGCCGCAGGTTCACCACGTCCAGCTGGTCACGGCCGAGCCGGCGCAGGTTCTCCTCGACCTGGTCCCGCAGCTGCGCCGGGGTGAGCGCCTCGCTGAAGCCGGTCTCCGGGTCGTACCCGAAGCCGACCTTCGTGGCGATCACCAGATCCTCCGGGTACGGGGCGAGCGCCGCCCGGATCAGCTCGGTGGCGTATCGGGCCGGCCCGGTACCCACCCGCAGTGTCCCGCCCGGCGAGACGTAGAAGGCGGCCGTGTCGATGTGGTTGACGCCCAGCTCCACGGCGCGGCGCAGCAGGGCGATCGCCGGCTCGCGGTCGGGATTGGCGGTGATCCGCATGGACCCGAAGCCCATCCGGTGCACCGTGCGGTCGCCCAGGGTCCAGCTGCCCGCCGCGGCGGCGGTGATCTTGTCGGTTGGCATCGGGCGACCCTAGCCAGTGCGGGGTGCGCGGCGCAGTCGGTCGCGCACCCGATACCGCCCGGCGGCCGTCCGGGTTAGATTTTGTGTGTCGAAGGGGTCGGTTCGACGGCACGCGGCGGGCGCAGCACCGACACCAGCGCCAGCGTCGGCACCAGCAGCAGCGGCACCACCAGCAGCGCGCGGAGCGTGCCGACCCGGTCGCCGAGCAGCCCCAGCAACGGCGGCCCCGCCAGGAACGCGGTGTAGCCGATCACCGCGACCACGCTGACCCGGACCGGCGCGTGCGCCTCCTCGTCGGCCGCCGCGCTCATCCCGACCGGGAAGCCCAGCGACGCGCCGAGCCCCCAGAGAGCGACGCCGACGATGGCCACCGACCCCGAGCCGGCCAGCACGGCCATACCCGCGCCGACCACGGCGAGCAGGATCGTGCCGGTGAGCACCGGCACCCGGCCCCACCGGTCCAGCGCGATGGTGCCGGCGGTGCGCCCGAGGGTCATGCCGACGACGAAGACGCCGAAGACCGCCGCGCCCGCCGCCTCGCTCAGGTCCCTGCCGTCGACGAAGGCGACCGCCAGCCAGTCGTTGGCACTTCCCTCGGTGAACGCCATCACCAGCACGAACAGCCCGATCAGGAGGGTGCGTGGCTCCCGCCACGCGGCGAGCTGCGCCCGGCGGCCAGCCGCCGGGCTGGCGTCGGTCGGTCGGTCGGCCGCGTCGACGACCGGCCGGGGCAGGAACGCCCGGGCACTGAGCGCGGTGCCGGTCAGCACCACCACCGCCACCCCGGCGAGGTGCGCGCCGACGGGCACGTCGAAGCGGGCCGCCCCCGCGCCGAGCGCCGCGCCGGCCACCGACCCGAGGCTCCACGCCGCGTGGAAGCGGGGCATGACGGTACGCCCCAACCGCCGTTCCACCGCCGCCGCCTCGACGTTCATCGCGACGTCGCAGGCGCCGGAGCCGTATCCGAAGGCGATCAGCCCCACCGCGACGACGACGGCCGAGCCGGCCACCGTGGCGCCCAGCCCGGCCACGGTCAGGCCGACCGCGACGAGCACCGTGGCCAGCGTGACGGTACGGGCGGCGCCGAGGCGCTGGGCGAGCAGACCGGAGGTGGGCATCGCGAGCAGCGCGCCGACACTCATCGCCAGCAGCAGCAGCCCGAGCCGGCCGGCGGAGAGGTCCAACGCCTCGCGGACCGCCGGCACCCGGGAGAACCAGCTGCCCACCGCCAGCCCGTTGAGGGTGAAGGTGACGGCGACGCCGTTGCGGGCGAGCCGCACGATTCGTGGCGGCGTGGGCACGGTGTCCGGGGAGAGGGGCGGGCTGGTAGGGGCGCTCACGAGGGCAGGTCCTCTTTCTCGGGGTGATCTCCTGCGACGATCGCACACCTGAGAGCGCTACCACCACAACCGGCCACCGCCCCTTACCGTCGACGCTGCGGCCGGGGGATGATTCCCGGCAGGGGTTCGTCCGCCCGGACGGTGACCCGAGGAGGGGACCATGACGGCAGCGACACAGCGACCGGCCACTCTGGAGGACGTCGCGCGCGTCGCCGGGGTGTCCCGGTCGACGGCCTCGCGGGTGATCGCCGGGACCGGGTTCGCCTCGCCGGCGGCCCGGGAACGGGTCGGCGCGGCCGTCGACCAGCTCGGCTACGTGCCCAACCCGGCCGCCCGGGCGCTGGTCCGCGGCGGCGGGGGCGTACGGCTGGTGGTGGCGGTCGCGGGGACCAGCGCGGCGGTGCTGGACGACCCGTACGTCCACCGGGTGGTCGGCTCGGCGGCCCAGGTCTGCGCGCCGGCCGGCATCGGCGTGGCGCTGCACTGGCTGCCGCTGGGCCAGCCGAGCAGCCTCGACCAGCTCGCCCGGGACGGCAGCGTGTGCGGCGTGGTGCTGGTCAACACCACCACGGACCTGCTGGACGCCGTACCGCGGTCGCTGCGGGGCCGGGTCGCGTCGATCGGCATCGGCTCGGCCACCGTGCCGTCGTTCGACGTCGACAACGACACCGGCGCCAGCGAGGTGCTGCGCCACCTGTACGCCACGGGCCGCCGCCGGATCGCCATGGTGACCGGCCCCCGGTGGCTGCCGTGCTCCCAGCGCCCGGTGGCGGCGTACCGCCGGTTGATGCGCCAGGCCGGTCTGCCGGAGCGGGTGCTGCCCGGGGACTTCACGGCGGCGAGCGGCCGCGCCGCGGGCGGCGAGGCGTTGCGGCGCTGGCCCGACGTCGACGCCATCTACGCGATCAGCGACGAGACCGCGCTCGGGGTGATCGCGGCGCTGCGCGACTCCGGGGTCCGGGTGCCCGGCGACGTCGCGGTGGCCGGTTTCGACGACATCCCGCTGGCCGGCATGACCGCCCCGGCGCTGACCACCGCGAGCCACCCGGTGGGCCGGATCGCCGTCGCGGCGGCCACCGCCGTGCTGGACGGGCGGCCGACCGCGCCGCAGACCCTCTTCCCGTCCGCCCTGGTGGCCAGGGACAGCGCCTGACCCCGCACCGGCGACCGCCGGCGGTTAAGCCGTGGCGAGCCGGGTAACCGCGGCGCACACCCCGCCGACAGCGAGGAGCGGTGACCCGTGTCCGACCCCGCGCCGCAGGACCGACAGCCGGCGGACGACTCCCGGCACGGCCGGTTGAGCGCCCGCGTCCATCCGCCGGTGGCGTCCGCGCCGACCGGGTTGGTGCCGATGACCGGCGCCGACGGCGCGCTGGTGGCGATGGCGTACGCCCCGGAGCCGGCCGCCGACGGCGCCGCGTACCGCCTGGTGGTGCTGCTGCACGGGGCGGGCGGCTCCGCGCGGCAGGGCCTGGACCTGCTGCTGCCGGTCGCGGACGCGCAGCACCTGCTCCTGGTGGCCCCGCATGCGTCGGCGAGCAGTTGGGACCTGATCGCCGGCGGCTTCGGCGCGGACGTGCGGCGCATCGACGGGCTGCTGGCGACCGTCTTCGACGGGTACCCGGTGCGCGACGTGACCCTCGGCGGGTTCTCCGACGGCGCCTCGTACGCGCTCTCGCTGGGCCTCGCCAACGGCGACCTCGTCGACGCGGTGGTGGCCTTCTCCCCCGGCTTCGCCGCGCCGCCGGCCACCCACGGCCGGCCGCGGATCTACGTCTCGCACGGGGTGGACGACCGGGTCCTGCCGATCGACATGTGCAGCCGGCGGCTCGTCCCGCACCTGCACAGCCTCGGCTACGACGTCACCTACGAGGAGTTCCCCGACGGACACGAGGTCCCCACCTCCGTCCGCGAGTCGGCCACCGCCTGGTTGACCATGGCGCGCCGACCGTCCTGACGGCGGTACGGGTCAGATCGCGGGGAGGCCGAGGGCTTCGTCGACGCGGGCGAGGACGGTGACGTCGTCGTCGGGGCTGAGGCCGCGCAGCAGGTCGATGGCCGTTGCCCGGACCTGACCGATGATCATGGCGAGTGGGAGGGTCTGCGTCGATCCGAAGAGCTGCCCGGCGGTGTGCACGGCGGCCAGCGCCGACTTCTCCGCCCGGGCGGCGTGCCGGTCGGCGGCCTCCTCCTGCCCGTCGAGGTCGGCGGCGAGGGCCGCGCCGGCCTCCCGGACCGCCTCGGCCAGCGACCGCACGGCGGCACCCAGCTCGGGCGGCACCGGGGCGTGCAGCCGGCTGAGTGTGACCCCGGCACGGGCGAGCACCCGGACGTTACGGACCACGTAGTCGGTCTGCCGGATCGACTCGTCCACCGACCGCAGCCGACCGATGTGCCGCCGTCGACGCACGTTGAGCCGCAGCGCCTCGCCGGCGGCCAGCACCCCGTCGCGCAGCCCGTCGACCCGGGCGTCCATGCCCCGCGCCCGGCCCAGCGCGGCCACCGCGGCGGCCTCGTCCGAGTGGTCCAGCGCGTCGGCGATTCCGCCCAGCAGCCCGGCCAGCTCGTCGAAGGTGCGCCGCACCTCCGCGACCAGCGGGGCCAGCGGGCGCCGAGCGTCCACCAGCAGGCTGACGGCGAGCGCGACCACGCCGCCGACGAGCGCGTCGACGAAGCGGAAAGGCACCAGCGATCCGTCCGGTGGTGCGACCACCACCAGGTAGAGCGCGGACACCGCGGCCTGCACCAGCGTCACGCCGGTGGCACCGAAGGCGACCGCGAGCAGCACGGTGAGCAGGATGACCGTGAACACCGTCCAGGTGCTGCCCGGGCCCAGCGCCTGCACGACGAGGTCCGCGACCAGCACACCGGCGGCAACCCCGAGGACGACCTCGACGGCCCGCCGGATCCGCTGCCCCCGGGCCTGACCGAGAACGATCAGCGCGGCTGCCGGGGCGAAGAAGGGCTGCGGATGCCCGAGCAACCGGGTGGCCAGCAGCCAGGCCACGGTCGCCGCGACCGTCGCCTCCAGCACCGGCCGCCAGCCCTGCCGAAGCCGCCCACCGGCCACCCGCAGGCCGCTGACCCGCACCATCGCCCACCTCCCCCGCTCAGCGCGCCGGCCGCCCGTTGATCCGCTCGCGGCACCCGGAGCGCCCCTCGCGATCGTCTACCATCGCGCGATGGACCCGCTCACCGGGCTGCTCGACGGTCCCCGCGCCCGGGGCGCCTTCCTGCTCCGCTCGGTGCTCGACCCGCCGTACGCGCTGCGGATCGAGGACCGCGCGCCGCTCACCGTCGTGGCGCTGGTCAGCGGCACCGCCTGGCTCGTACCGGACGAGGCGGCCCCGGCGACGCTGCGGCCCGGCGACGTGGCGGTGCTGCGCGGGCCGGACGGCTACCTCGTCGCGGACGACCCGGCCACCCCGGCCCAGGTGGTCATCCACCCGGGGCAGCGCTGCACCACCCTGCGCGGCGAGCCGCTGGCCGAGTCGATGGCGCTGGGCGTGCGCACCTGGGGCACCGGCCCGTACGGGTCGACGGTGTTGCTGACCGGCACGTACCAGTTGCCCGGCGAGGTGAGCCGTCGGCTGCTCACCGCGTTGCCGCCACTGCTGGTGGTCCCGGCCCAGGAGTGGCGCAGCCCGCTGGTCGCGCTGCTCGCCCAGGAGGTGACCCGCGACGCGCCCGGCCAGGCTGCGGTGCTGGACCGGCTGCTGGACCTGGTGCTCATCGGGGCATTGCGCACCTGGTTCGGCCGCCCCGACGCGGCGCCGGGCTGGTACCGGGCAGCCGGTGATCCGGTGGTCGGTCCGGCGCTTCGGCTGGTGCAGAACGACCCGGCCCGGCCGTGGACGGTCGCCGCGCTCGCCGCCGAGGTGGGCGTCTCCCGGGCGGTCCTGGCGCGCCGCTTCACCGAGCTGGTCGGCGAGCCGCCGATGGCGTACCTGACCGGGTGGAGGCTCGCGCTGGCGGCCGACCTGCTGCGCGAGCCGGACGCCACGCTGGGCGCGGTGGCCCGCCGGGTCGGCTACGCCAGCCCGTACGCGTTGAGCACGGCGTTCCGCCGGGTCCGTGGCATCACCCCGACCCAGCACCGGATCGGCGCGCCGGCCGACTGACCCCGGGGTCAGCTCCCGGTCGTCCAGGTGTAGAAGGGTGGTTGACGTGAACGAGTCGCACGCGGTGGTGGTCGGCGCCGGGATCGGCGGGTTGAGCGCGGCGCTCGCGCTGCACCGTCGGGGATGGCGGGTCACCGTGCTGGAGCGCGCCCACGAGCCGCGCGAGATCGGCGCCGGCCTGACCCTGATGGCGAACGCGCTACGCGCGCTGGACGCCCTGGGTCTCGGCCCGGCCGTGCGCCGCGGCGAGCACGCCGAGGCACCCGGCGGGCTCCGTGACCGGCACGGGCGGTGGCTGTCCCGGATGGACGCCGCCGAGATGATCCGACAGCTGGGCACCTCGGCGCTCGGCGTCCACCGGACCACCCTGCACCGCATCCTGCGCGAGGCTCTGCCGGCCTCGTCGTTGCGGACGAGCGCCGAGGTGGAGCACGTCGACAGCGGCCCGGACCGCGCCGAGGTGCACTACCGCGGGCCTGCCGGCCAGCAGACGCTCGCCGCCGACCTCGTGGTCGCCGCCGACGGCCTGCGCAGCCGGCTGCGCGCCCAGCTCTGGCCGCAGATCCCCACCCCGGTGTACGCGGGTTCGACCGCCTGGCGGGCCGCCATCGCGTTCGAACACCCGGTCCCGGCGGCGGTCACCTGGGGTCCGGCGGCCGAATTCGGCATGGTGCCGCTCGGCGCCGGCACGCTCTACTGGTACGCGGCGATCACGGCCCCGCCGGGCGGCCACGCCCCGGACGAGCTGGCGGCCGTCCGGGACCGCTTCGGCGACTGGCACGCCCCCATCCCGGAACTGCTGGCGGCGACCCCACCCGGTGTCGTGCTGCGCAACGACATCCACCACCTGGCCACCCCGCTCCCCTCGTACGTGCGGGGGCGCGTGGCGCTGCTCGGCGACGCCGCCCACCCGATGACGCCCAACCTCGGGCAGGGCGCCGGCCAGGCCATCGAGGACGCGGTGGTGCTCGGCGCGGTCTGCGCCGCCGGCGCCGAGGGGCTGCCGGCCGCCCTGGCGGCATACGACCAGCAGCGTCGCCCCCGCAGCCAGGCCGTCGCCCGGGCCTCCTGGCGCGCCGGGCGGTACGGCCAACAGCTGCGCAACCCGCTCGCCGTGGCGATGCGCAACACCGCGCTACGGCTCACCCCCGCCCGGGCCACGTTGCGGGGCATGGCCCGCTACGCCGACTGGCAGCCTCCGGCGGGCTGACCGGATCGGTTGCCGTCGCGCGGTTGCAGGAGCAGTCGCCCGTCGGGATCCACCAGGAGCACGCACGCGATCACGACCTTTGCCACAGCCTTGACGGCAGCTGTCGCCCCTTTAGGACTGCAAAACTCCAGAGTAGTCAATTGCGGGCTCATCGGCCTCGGCCGAACATGACAGCGCACCGGTAAGATCGGCGACTGCCTTGTGACCGATCGCTGACTGCTCGTGGTGATAGCGATCACACACACTGAGCCCATGAACAGGAGAGTCAACCGCGGTAAGGCACTCCGCGTCGCGGTGTGCGTTCTCCTTCTCGCCGTTCTGAGCGGCTGCATGCAGCTCAACATGGGGCTCACCGTCAACGCCGATGACACGGTCGACGGGCAGCTCCTGCTGACCGCCCAGAAGTCCCTGCTCAGCTCGCGGAACAAGAACATCCCGGCGGCCTTCGCGGAGTTGCGGCAGAACATTCCCGCGCTGCCTGCCGGTGAGGAGTCCAGCTACGAGGACGCCAAACTCTTCGGCACCCAGATCAGTTATCGCAGGGCGCCCCTGGCGAGCTTCGACAGTGAGAGCGTCAAACTGGTCCGCGACGGCGATTTCTACCGCTTCACGTTGCCGCTGGACCCGTCGAAATACGGCGGGAAAATGGATCAGCAGAATCCGCAACAGCAACAGGCGTTCCTCAAGCTGATGTCGTTCGAGATCTCGGTGACATTTCCGGGTCGGGTGATCGACACCAACGGCACCGTCAACGGCCGGTCGGTCACCTGGAAGGTGGACTCCAACCAGGACAAGCCGACCGAGTTGCGGGCCGTCGCCGAGGCGCCGCCCCGACCGTCGGCCTCGCCGGCCGCCGCCGCCGCCGACGAAGGCGGGTTCCCCTGGCTGCTGGTCGTCGGCGGGCTGCTCCTCCTGCTGATCCTCGCCGCTGTCGGCGTACTCCTGCTGCGTCGACGCCGCCCGGCGGCGCCGGCCGCGCCGAGCCCGACCCCGCCGGGCCCGCCCGCCGGCGCGCCCGGGCCCGGCTGATCCATCCGGTGGCCGGCCCTGCCGGCCACGCCCGGCCCCGGCCGCCCCGCCACGACGGCGACCGGCGCCGGTGCTCCCCCGGGAGCACCGGACCTCACCACCACCACATCCCGGTCGCACCATCGGAGAAAAGGGGGATCGCCGTGAACGATCTCTTCACCTGGGCAGCTCTGGGCAGCCTCGCCGGCGCGAGCGCAGCCACCCTGCTGGCCACCAACGTCATCGGCGGGCTGATCGGCCCCAGCGGCGACAAGATCCGCAAGTGGATCGCCATCGGCATCGCGCTGCTGCTGTCCTACGTGACGGCCGCGTTCGCCGACGACGCCGGCGGCGAGAAGTGGATCATCGCGTTCTTCAACGCGCTGGTGATCTTCTCCGCCGCGCTCGGTGTCAACCAGTTCCCGCCCGGCAACCGGCAGGCGACCCAGGCGTCGCCGACCCAGCTCGCGCAAGGCCGCGAGCCCCGCATCTTCCGGTCCTGGGTCTGAGGAGTGACATCATGATCTTCGGAATCATCAGCGCGGCCGTCCAGGTCGCCTTCGGTGCCACCCTCGGCCTCCTGGCCGGCGGCCCGGTCGGGTTGCTGATCGGCGCCGTCGTGGGCCTGCTCGTCGGCGCGGTCTTCGGCTGGGCGGTGGCCTCCGCCGGGGTGTACGCGCCGGACACCCGCGGCGTCCTCCTCTTCGTCGTCGACCACACGTGGAGCCTGCTGAACACGGTCGTCGGGGCCATCTACCTGGCCGTCCACCTGATCTTCGGGCACTCGCTGGACCGGCCCACCTCACAGGGCAGCGGCCGGGTCAGCGTGGTGGAGGGAGTCTCACCCCGCTACGCCACCACCATCGGCACCGTCTGCGCCGGCTCCAGCTCCGGCATCCAGCGGCACGAGGACGTCCACATCTTCCAGGGCCGGCTGCTCGGCCCGCTCTACATCCCGCTGGTGCTGGCGAACTACGTGCTGTTCACCATCGCACCGATCTGGCTGCTCTACCACGACCACACCAACGCGCCCATCAACCGGTTCACCCGCTACTTCGAGATCGGCGTCTACCCGCACGTGTGGAACGAGGCCATCGCGTACCGGATCCAGGGGACGCCGCCGCGATGAGCACCGACGGGCGCGGACCGATCGAGACCGCCACGACCGAGTTGGCCACCTGGTTGGCCGGCGCGGCGGGGGAACCCGTCCCGATCGGTCCGCCCCGCACCGACGACGACGCGGCCGGGCTCACCCTCTGGCCCATGGACCTGCGCCCAGCACGGCAGACCCGCTCCAGCGGCGCGGTCCGCGAACCGTACCGGTTCACCGTCCGCTACCTGCTCTGCGCGTCCGGGCCGGCCGGGTTGTCCGGGCTGGACCGGGTGCTCACCGCCGCGACCAGCGACGGCAGCTACCCGGTGGTGCTGGAGGCCGGCGACACCACGCTGTGGACGGCGTTCGGCACCGCCCCGCGCCCCGCGTTGCTCATCGACGTGCCGGCGCAGGTGGACCACCCGACCCCGGCCGCGCCGCCGGTCCTGCGGCCGCTACGGCTGCGGCAACTGGAACTACGCACGCTCGTCGGCCGGGTGGTCGGCCCCGAGGACCAACCACTGGCCGCGATGCGGGTCGAACTGCCCGGCACCGCGTCGGCCACCCGCACCGACCCCGACGGCCGGTTCCTGATCGTCGGAGTCCCGCACGACCCCGCGCAACCCGGCCCGGTCCGACTCCGGCTGACCGGCCGTGGGCTCGTGCTCACCGCCGAGGTCGACCCCGCCGAACCCGACATCGTCATCGTCTGCGCGCCACCGACCCACTGACGCCCACCCGCACAGGAGGACCGATGCCCAGCTACTTCTCCCCCGGCATCTACGTCGAGGAGGTCCCCAGCGGCGCCCGACCGATCGGACCGGCGAGCACCAGCATCGCCGCGTTCGTGGGCGTCGCCCCGGACCGCTCCGCCCACCTGGGCAGGGCGGTACCGGTCAACAACTGGACCGAGTTCCTCCGGCTCTTCGCCGACGGGGAGCAGGTCGAGAGCACCCCGCTGGCGCGGGCGGTCTTCGGCTTCCTGGACAACGGCGGCGCGCGTTGCTGGGTCGTCAACGTCGGCGAGGGCGGCGCGATCAGCGGCACCGGGCAGCGGCGCGGCGGCCTGCAACTGCTGGAGGCCATCGACGAGATCTCGATCATCGCCGCGCCCGGCTTCCACGACGTGGTCGCCCACGACGCGCTGCTGAGCATGGCCGAACGGACCCGCACCATGGTCGCGATCTGCGACCCCGCCCCCGACATCGACGACATCTCCGCGCTGACCCGGGTCGCCACGCCGTCCTCCGGCAAGCCCCCGAAGCCCGCCGAGGGGGCGGGCGGCGGCTCGGCCAGCTCGGGTTCGGGCGGTCCCGGCGGCTCGGGCGGCACCGAGGGGTCGGCGTACCGGCCCCGACAGTCCGAGTTCGGCGCCTTCTACTACCCGTGGCTACGCGTCCGCGACCCGATCAGCGGCGAGTTGGAACTCACCCCGCCGAGCGGACACCTCGCCGGCATCTGGGCCCGCACCGACGCCCTGCGCGGCGTGCACAAGGCACCGGCCAACGAACCGGTCCGCGGCGCCGTCGACCTTGGCTACCTGGTCACCCGACCCGAGCACGACGTGCTCAACCCCAAGGGCGTCAACGTGATCCGCTACTTCGCCGGCGAGGGCATCCGCGTCTGGGGTGCCCGTACGCTCGCCGCCGAAGCCAGCGAATGGCGCTACCTCAACGTCCGGCGGCTCAGCATCGCCATCGAGCAGGCCATCGCCAACGGCACCCGGTGGATGGTCTTCGAGCCCAACGACTTCACCCTGTGGCGCTCGATCCGGCGCGACATCGGGGCGTTTCTCACCCGGGTGTGGCGCGACGGCGCGCTGCTCGGGCGAAGCCCGGAGGAGGCGTTCTTCGTCAAGTGCGACGAGGAGACCAACCCGCCGGAGGTCCGCGACGCGGGCATGGTGATCGCCCACATCGGCATCGCCGTGGTCAAGCCCGCCGAGTTCGTCGTGTTCAAGCTGAGCCAGTGGGCCGGCGGCACCGAGACCGAGACGATCGGAGGCTGACATGCCCACCACAGCCACCCCGCAGCCGGGCGCTCCCGTCGACCCGTACCGGGCGTACAACTTCAGGCTCCTCATCAACGGGGTCACCAACGGCCACTTCACCGAGATGAGCGGGCTGGAGGTGAACATCCCCGGCCAGCCGTACCGGGAGCACGGCCTGGGCCGGATGCGGATGGTGCCCGGCCAGGCCGAGTACGAGCCGGTGACGCTGCACTTCGGGCTCACCGCGTCCCGGGAGCTGTGGGACTGGGTGAACGCCACCGCCCAGGGCACACTCAACCGCCGCAACGTCTCGGTGGTGCTGCTCGACTCCGTCGGAACCGCCGAGGTGCTGCGCTGGAACCTGATCGACGCCTGGCCCACCCGGTGGCGCGGAGCGCACCTCAACACCCTCAGCCACGAGATCGCCATCGCGTCGCTGACCCTGCGCTACGAGGGTCTGGAGTTGGAGTCCGGCGGTGCCACCGCGCCGACACCCGCGTAGCTGGCTGGCCGGCCGGCTGCGCTCGGCGGCCGGCGCGGTCCAGCGCCTCGCCGGGCGGGTCGAGCCCACCGGCGCAGCCGGGCAACGCCCGGCGCGCCCGCCGTCCGACGTGGACAGCGCCGCGCCGCGCCGCTTCGGCGAACCGCCGCAGCACTGGCTGGACCTCGTCGCCGCGCACGCCCCCGGCCTGCTGCAGGACCTGGACCTCGACGTCCCCCCGGACGGTCGGGCGTCGAGCGGCGCCGCCGGCAGCGGGGCCGGTCAGGGACCGGGCGAGCAGGATTTCCCGTCCACCGTCGACTCCCTCGGAGGATCCCCCGATTACGACGTGACCGGCGATCCTGGCCGCGCGTCCGGCGGTCCTGCCGACACCGGGCTCTCGGGCGGTACGACCAGGGCGTCTGGTCGAACCGACGAGTCCGCGCACGGGAGGAACGGCTCGCTCGGTGCCACCGCCTCTGTCGGCCGAGGCGACAGGGGCGCGGTCGGTGCCTCCCGCACCGTTGGCGCAGGGCTGGAGTTCGGCGCGGCGGCTGGCCCCGCCGCTGGCGGGACGCCGCCGGCCCGGCTGCGCCTCCGCCGCGGGTTCGACTCCACGACCGAGCCTGGTGCACGGGCCGGGTCGACCGCGTCGGCGGGATCGGGCACGTCGCCGCGAGGGGGCCGACCGGCGGGGCCAGCCGCTTCCGGCCCCGAGGGCGGAGGGATCGGACCGGCGGTGCGCGGACCGTCGAGCGACACCGCTGTGCCATCCCGGCCGATCATCCGCCCGGCGGTCCCCGGCCCACTCCCCTCACCACCGGGCACCGACTCCATTCACCACCGTGCCGGACACACTGGTCGGACCGTGGAAGGTCTCGCCCACTCCAGGCGCATCTCCCCACCACGATCTGCAACCGGGCACACCGGCGGACCGGACGAGTGGGACAGGGGCCGGGCCACGGTCGGACGAACCGGGACGGCTGCGGGGCCGGGTGGGTTCGAGGCGGACGAGGGCGGTTTCGGGGTCGGGCGGGGCGGGTTCGGGACCGGCGGTGACCGGAGCAGGTTCAACGGTGGCGGCGAACGGGCCGGGCTCGGCCCTGGCGGCGGTCGCGGCGGGCTGAGCGCTCACGGTGAACGCGGCGAGCTCGGCGCCACGGGCGAACGGGGCGGGTTCGACGACGGCCGGGGCGGGAGCTGGGACAGGGCTTCGGTGGCGGATCGTGGACGGCGCGGCCAGGACCCGGGCGAGGGCGGAGGGCCAGCCGGGTGGACGGGCCTGGCGGCTGCGGCGCGCACGACGGGCGGAGGCCCGGTCGATGTGGCGCGCGCGGCCGACCGCGCTCCCTGGCCGGCCCTGCCGGACGGCTCGGTCGGTGGATGGTCGGCTACGGCCCGTGGCCTGTGGCCGGAGCTACCGGACGACCAGCCGTTGTGGACGGTGCCCGGTGAGGCGCTGGACGCGGCTCAGCACGGACGGCTGGACCGGGAACAGGCGGGCGGCTGATGGAACGCGTCGCCTTCCTCATCGACTCCTCCGGGGAGCGGGTGGACTGCCTGCTCAACCCGGAGACGGTGCAGGTGACCCGGCTCGCCGGGGTACGCCAGCGGGGCGCCGCCGGCGGGCAGCTCACCGGGTCCGGACTGGCCGACGACCCCCTGGTCTTCACCGGTGGCGGCCGGACGGAGCTCGTCCTCGATCTGCTCTTCGACGTGGACCTCGTGGAGGCGCAGGTCCGCCCGAGCGACGTGCGGGTGCTCACCCGCCCACTGTGGATGCTGGCGGAGAACTCCACCGCCGAGCACGGCTGGCTGCGCCCGCCGCTGGTCCGCCTCGTCTGGGGCAAGACCTGGAACGTGCCGGGCGTGATCGTCGCGGTGGCGGAGCGGTTCGACGCGTTCACCGGCACCGGCTCGCCGCGCCGCTCGTGGCTGCGGTTGAAGCTGGTCCGGGCGGCCGAGACCGCCGACCAGGCGGAGGCCGGTTTCGCCGAGGAGTTGGCGGCGGCGAGCACGCCGACGGCCGCCCCGGGCAGTGCGGTGGTCGCCGCCGGTGACGGCGCCGCGGAGCCGGGCCGGTCGGGGGTGCGCTTCGACCTGCTGGCCAACGACGCGCTGGGCTCACCGCTGCGCTGGCGGTTGCTGGCCGAGCACAACCGGATCACCGACCCGCTGGCGGTGCCGGCCGGCACCACGCTGGCCGTTCCGCCGCCCGGGAGCACCTCGGCCGGCGGCATGGCGGGCGGTGGGTCGGCGCTGGCCGGGGCAGCCCGGTCGGTCATCGGCGCGGTGGGTGCCGGCGCGTCGTTCGTGGGCGCGTCCATCGCCGCCGCCCCGGCGGCCTGGGCCGCGGCGACCGCGACGACGACCGCCACCGCACCCACCGGCACCGACCCGGGTGGTGCGCCGTGACGAGCATCGCGCCCCGGGCGCTGACCGTCCTCCTCGACGGCGTCGAGCTGGCCGGCGCGGCCCGCCAGCGGGTGCGCTCGCTGCGGGTGGCCGCGCGGCTCGACCAGCCCACCCAGGCCGAGCTGGTGCTCGCCACCACCGCCGGGGGCGGAGCGTTCGACCCCGCGGTGCGTCCCGGCACGGCGCTCGACCTACGGCTCGCCGATCATCCCGACGCGCTGTTCACCGGAGAGGTGACCTGCGTGGAGGTCGAGTACGCCGCCGACGGCGCGGCGGTGCTGCGGCTGCGGGCGTACGACGCGCTGCACCGGCTGCGCAAGCGACAGGGGCTGCGGGTCTTCACCTCGGTGACCGCCGCCGAGCTGGCCGGGGAGCTGTGCGGGGAGGTCGGGCTTCCGGTGACGGCGGAGGCCGACGGGCCGCGGCTGGAGCGGCTGCTCCAGCACCGGCACAGCGACCTGGAGCTGCTGCGGGAGGTGACGGGCCGGGCCGGGCTGCACGTGGTCGCCGACGGCGAGGGCGTACGCCTCATCACCCTCGCCGGGTACGGCGAACCGGTCCCACTGGTCCTCGGCGCGGGCGTGCACACCCTGCGGCTCGCCACCAACCTGGACCAGGCCAGTGGCGCGAGCGCCGCCCTGGGCTGGCATCCGCAGCGGGCCGAACCGATCAGTCAGCGCGCCGACGAGGCGCGCTGCGGCCGGCCACCCGGCGACCGGCCGGATCCGGCCGACGTGGGCGCCGACGGGGTCCGCACCGCCGTCGACCAGCCCGGCCGCAGCGACGACGAGCTGGCGGCGCTGGCGCAGGCCCGGCTCGACACCCGGGCCGCCGCCCTGGTGACGGCCGAGGGGGTGGCCGAGGGCGATCCGGCGCTGCGGCCCGGCCGGCGCATCGACCTGACCGGCGTGCCCGACCCGGTGGCCGGGGCGTACGTGCTGACGGAGGTGGTGCACACGGTCGACGGCAACGGGCACCTGACCCGGTTCTCCACCGTGCCACCGCCCCCGTCGAGCGGACCGGGCGGTTCGGCCGGCGCGGTCGTCACCCTCGGCACCGTGACCGACGTCGCCGACCCGGACGGGCTGGGCCGGGTCCGGTTGACGCTGCCGGCGTACGGGGACCTGGACGCCGGTTGGCTCGCCGTGCTCTGCCCGGGTGCCGGGCGCGGCAAGGGCCTGGTGGCGCTCCCCGATCCGGACGACACCGTGCTGGTGGTGCTGCCCGGCGGCGAGCCGGCCTCGGGCATCGTGCTCGGCTCGCTGTTCGGTGCCGTCGAGCCGTACGACGCGGGCATCGACGACGGCCGGGCCCGCCGCTGGACGCTGCGCACCGCCGGCGGGCAGTCGATCGTCGTCGACGACGTCCAGCGCAGCCTGCGACTGGCCACCGAGGGCGGCAGTTGGCTGGAACTCACCCCCGACCTCGCCACCCTGCACGCGGCGACCGACCTGGTGATCTCCGCGCCCGGTCGGGCCATGGTGGTCCGCGCCCGCAGCGTGGACTTCCTGCACGCCGAGGCGACCGAGGACCCGACCACCGCGGCGGAGCGCGCGCGTGCGCTCGCCCGCGCACACCACGAAGGAGGCGGCTGATGCGCTGGATCCACCGCAACTCGGTGATCACCTGCGACCACGACGGCCGGGTCGAGAACCAACCCTCACAGCGGTGGGTGACCGTCACCGGGCTGCCGGTGCTGGTCGACGACGACCCGGAGGGACGGAAGATCATCGCCTGTCCGAACTACGGCCCGACCATCAAGCCGTGTACGAGGACGCTGGCCGTCCGGGTCGGCTACAGCGACTGGCTGCGGGTCGACGGACATCGGGTGGTGCTCTCCCACCTGGACGGGTTCACCAACGGCACGCCGCCCGGGCTGGTCCACCACACGGTGCGCGACCCGCGCCAGGGGTTCCTGGAGGCGGACCGGTGAGGGCGTTCCGTTTCGTCGGCGCCGGCTTCGACGCGGGCCGGTCCGGCGGGTTGGCGCTCACCGCGGCGGGCGGCCTGGCGATGACCGAGGGCGACGAGAGCGTACGCCAGGCGCTGTTCCTGCTGTTGTCGACCACGCCCGGCGAGCGGTTGATGCGACCCGGGTACGGCTCCCGGCTGCACCGGCTGGTCTTCGCGCCCAACGACGACACCACCGCCGGGTTGGCCATCCACTACGTCCGGCAGGCCATCGCTCGCTGGGAGCCCCGGGTCGAGGTGATCGACGTGGACGCCGGGCCGGACGCGGACGACGCGTGGCGGCTGGTGATCCGGTTGGACTACCGGGTCCGGGCCAGCCTGACGCCCGGGCAGCTGGTCTTCTCCGTGGACCTGCTCCCGATCGACGAACCGGCGCAGGGAGGACCGTCATGACGCTGCCCGTGCCGCACCTGGACGACCGCGCGTTCCTCGACCTGGTCACCGAGGCCCGGGAACGGATCCGGCAGTCCTGCCCGGCGTGGACCGACCTGTCGGCGCACGATCCGGGCATGGCGCTGGTGGAGGCGTTCGCGCACCTCACCGAGGTCATGATCTACCGGCTGAACCAGCTGCCGGAGAAGGCGTACGTCTCGTTTCTCAACCTCCTCGGGGTGGCCCGGCACGCACCGACCGCGGCCTGGGCGGACGTCCGGTTCACGCGCAGCGGCACCGACCGGGGCGCGGTGCGGATCCCGGCCGGCCTGCGGGTCGCGGCGGCCCGGGGCGCCGACCCCCGGCCGGTCCTGTTCGTCACCACCGAGCCGTCGGTGCTGCCCGCCGGCGAGGCGTCGGTGACCGTGCGGATGCACCACTGCGAGCCGGTCGAGGCGGAGCTGCTCGGCACCGGCACCAGCCAGCCGGGCCAGGTGCTGCGGGCGGCCCGCGCCCCGCTCGCGCACACCGCCGAAGCGCTGGACCTGCTGCTCGGCGTGGAGGTGCCCGCCGGCACGGTCGAGCTGGGCGCGGCGGCCCGCGAGCACGACGGTCGCACGTTCGAGATCTGGCGACCGGTGGACAGCTTCGCCGGGCTCGGCCCGCAGGCCAAGGCGTACCTGGTGGACCGTTGCTCGGGCACCGTCACCTTCGCGCCCGCCCTCGACCTGCGGCCCCCCGCCGGGCCGGCCGCCGCCGGTGAGCCCGCGTCGGCGGACCCCGCACCGGGCGACCCGGCGCACTCGCCGGTGACCGTGGCGGCGGTGCCGCCGGCCGGCCGGCAGATCCGGCTCTGGTACCGGGCCGGCGGCGGGCCGACCGGCAACGTCGCCGCGGGCACGCTGACCAGCCTGCGGGACCCGCTTCCCGGGGTACGGGTCGACAACCCCGCGCCGGCGGCCGGCGGGCGGGAGATGGAGGCGCTGGAGTCGGTGCAGCTGCGCGGTCCGTACGAGTTCTTCGCCCAGCAGCGGGCCGTCACCGCCCGGGACTTCGAGGTGCTGGCCACCAGCTCCGGCGCGGTGGCGCGCGCACGGGCGTTCACCCGCGCCGCCGTGTACAGCTTCGCCCGGCCGGGCGAGGTCGAGGTGGTGCTGGTGCCGTACGTGCCGCCGCCGGCCCGTCCGGGTGGCCGGCTGCCGGTGGCGGTGCTGCGCGAACACGAGGTGCCCGAGGCGCGCCGCCGGGTGGAGGCGGATCTCGAACAGCGCCGGATGGTCGGCATCCGGTCCCGGGCGACCTGGGCCCGGTTCAAGGCGGTCTCGGTGCGGGCGCGGGTCGTGGTCCGGCGGGAGGAGGACGTGGACGCCGTCCGCCGGCGCATCCACGACCGCCTGCACCAGACGTTGAGCCCGCTGCCCACGGCGCTCAACCCGACCGGCTGGCCGTTCGGCGAGCCGCTGCGGGCGTCGAACGTGTACCGCCTGCTGGAGCACGCCGAGCCGGGCGTGCGCTACGTCGAGTCGGTCCGGTTCGTGGTGGACGAGGCACCCGACGCCGAGGTACGCGCCCTCGCCGTCGACCAGTACCAGCCCCGCACCTGGTACGCCGGGCGGGGCGCGGTGCTGTTCCGCTCCAGCAACGCCGGTGCGGGCTGGGAGCCGACCGGCCGGTTCGACGGCGAGACGGTGCTGCGGGTGGCGCCCGCGCCGGCGCCGGTGCGGCCGGGCATCGTGCCGCGTCCCGGGTCGGTGGCCGTGGTGACGCTGCGCGCCTCCGGCGGCTCCCGGGTCCACCTGAGCACGGACCTGGGCGAGACGTGGTCGTTGCTGACCGACCTGGATTCCCGGATCTCCGACGTGGCCTGGCTGGACCGCGACGGCGCGGGCGCGTTGCTGGTGGCCACCGACACCGGCCTGTACGAAGTGTCGCTGCTGCCCGGCGCGGTGCCGTTGCAGATCCTGGTCGACCCGTCGGACGCCGACCGGGGGTTCTACGCGGTGCGGGCGTTCGTCTCCGAGCGCGGTGCGCCCGGCGTCGCGGTGGCCGCGCAGGCCGGCTTCGGGGTGTACCTGTCGACCGCCGGCGGCCGGCCGGGCAGCTTCGCCCACGTCGGTCTCTCCAACGTGGACAACCGGGTGCTCGCGGTGCAGTACGACGGCCCGGCGACGCTGCTGTGGAGCGGTGCGGGTGAGCCCGATCCGAAGAAGCCCGGCCAGGGCTGCCACCGCACCCGGCTGTTCGAGTCCGACGTGCAGTGGCAGTCGGTGCAGGGCGGTTGGATCGGCGGGACCTGCCGGGACCTGGCGTTCGCCGGCCCGCTGGCGGTCGCGGCCACCCAGAGCGGCGGGGTGTTGCGGCTGGACACCCTGGCCGCGCAGCCGCAGTGGCAACCGGTGATGGTCAACTGCGGGTTGCCGCTGCGCGACCGGACCCGGTTCGTGCCGGTGGACGCCATCGCCGTGAGCGGCCACGCCACCGGCGCCATCACGGCCGGCGCGGACAACCAGGCGGCGGAGCGGCTGATCCTGGCCGGCGGCGAGCGCGGTGTGTACCGCAGCGCCGCCGCGGTGGACTGGACCGCCAGCGCCAACCAGGCCACCGCCGACGTGGTGACCGTCCCGGACACCTGGCTGCTCTGCTCCGGCGAGCACGACATCGAGGTGGTGCGGCAGGATGCGACGCTCGGCGATTGAACGGCTGCTGCCCGCCGCCTACCAGCGGGCCTGCGTCCCGGGCAGCGTGCTCTGGGCGCTGCTGGAGGTGATGGAGGGGTTGCACGCCCCGGACGAGGCGATCCTCGCCGAGGTCGATGCCCTGTTCGACCCGTACCGGGCGCCGGACCCGATGGTCGCGCGGTTGACCCGCTGGGTGGCGATGGACCACGTGGTGGCCTCGCCCCGCCCGGACGCCCCGCTACCGCTGCCGGTGGGCCGGCTGCGCGACCTCGTGGCCAACGGGGCGTTGCTGGCCCGCTGGCGCGGCACCCCGTACGGCATGCGCAGAGCCCTCGAGCTGGCCACCGGGTTGACGGGCTTCACGATCGACGAACCCGACGCGCAGCCCTTCCATCTCGTGGTGCGGGTGCCGCCGGCCGCCGCGCACCTGCTCGCCGTGATCACCCGCATCGTCGAGGCGGAGAAGCCTGCGGCGGTGACCGCCGAGCTCGTCCTCACCGCCGACGATCCCGCCGAACCGCCGCCGCCCGCCGAACCGCCGCCGCCCGCTGTGGCGGGGCCGGCGATCGGCCGGGCGTCGGTGCCGCACCACCCTGTCTCGCCGCCATCCCCCGTGCCACCCGCCGGACCGTCCGCAGAGGAGCCGTCATGACCACCGAATGGGCCGTCGTCGCCGCAGCCCAGCAGTTCACCCTGGACGCCGGCAACGTCGGCGAGCTCACCTTCACCGTGTCCAACCCGGGGCTCGCGCCGGACACCGTGGTCTTCGACGTGGCACCCGGCGAGGGCAGCCAACGGGCCTGGTTCACCGTCGCCGAGCCGCAGCGGGTCGTGCCCGGGCAGGGCTCGGTCTCCTTCCTCGTCCGCCTCGCCGTGCCGCCGGGCACCGCGCCCCGCCGGTACGACATGACCGGCTTCGCGTACTCGGCGAACACGGCGCCGGAGGAGAGTTCCCGCTCCAGCGGGCGGGTGACGTACGAGGTCCGCGCGGTGGCTCCGCCGAAGCGGCCGCCCTGGCCGTGGATCGCGGCCGCCGCGGCGCTGGTGCTGCTGGTCGGCGGGGTGGTCGGCTACCTGCTGACCCGTCCCGACGGTGCCCCGCCGCCCGGTGCGCCGCGGGTCGTGACGCTGGAGGCGGAGAGCCTGCTCGACGGTGCCAGGGTGGAGTCGCCGGCCGGGAAGGCGGCGACGGTGGTGCCGCAGGGAAACTGCTGCGCCGTGACCTGGTCGGGTGATCGGCAGCTGTTCTTCCAGGGCCTGGCGCCCGGCGACCGGGTGAGCCTCACCGTCGACCTGCCCAGCGACGCCGTCTGGCGCTTCTCCACGACGCGCACCACCTCGTTCGACTACGCCAACACGATCTGGCAGATCGACGGTACGCAGGTCGGCGACACCTTCCTCGGCTTCACGCCGAAGGTGGTGCTGGGTGACTTCGCCGACGTCGGCACCGTCCGCCTCGGAGCCGGCAGGCACACGCTCACGCTGATCGCGGTGGGTAAGACGCAGGGTGTCGAACGGTACTTCGCCGGGGTCGACCAGATCCGGTTCACCGAGGTCACCGGGGCGGTCGCGCACCGATGAACGGTCGGCAGAAGGTGGTGCTGGTGACGCTGGCGGTGCTGCTGGTGGCGTTCTTCGCGCTGGCCGTCGGCGTCGGGAGCGGCGAGCGGGGCCGCGCGGACGAGCCGCCGGGGGTGGTCGAGCGGCTGGGCCGCCTGGCCGGCGGGAGCGGCACGGTCGACCCGGCGACCGTCCGCGCCGACTGCGACCGCAGCGGGGACGTCCTCAGCTTCCTCGGCGACTGCGAACTGCGGGTGGCCGACCCCGGCGGGCTCAAGACGGTGGTGCTGCGCAGTCCTCGTGCCTTCGAGGTGACCGCCCCGGCGCCCCGGGACGCCGACCTCACCGTCCACGCCGAGGTCGAGCCGGGTGACGGAACGACGGCGGTCGCCCGGATCGCCGTCGACCGGGCCGCCACCGTCCTGCTGAGCTGCCCGGGAGGTGCCGGGTGCACGGTCACCGTCGCCGCCGACTGACCCACCCGGGCGGCGGCACCTGCCGCGCGCCGTCCCGGCCCGACCGCGAGGAGACCCGACATGGGTGAATTGCGCAAGCCCTTCCTGCTGCTCGCGCTGGTCGCGGTGACGCTGGTGTTCCTGGTCGAGGTCGGTTCGTCACTGCTCACCGGCGGCGGCGACGCCACCGGCGCGCTGCGGGCCGGCGCCGTGGACCTCGGCGTGGACGTGGACGTCGGCGCGGTCAGCGAGCCCTCCGGGCGGGGTACGAGCTACCTGGCGCTGATCGACGTGGTGGCGCTCTGGACGACCGGCCTGTTCTGCCTGAGCCTGGTGCTGCCCGACCGGGTCCAGGGCCGGATCCAGGGGCTGGCGACGCTGATCTTCTCGATCCTGCTCATCCTGGCGTCGCTGGTGCTGCTGATCGTCGCTCTCGTCGAGCTGACCATCATGGTGTCGCTCTTCCTGGCCGCGCCGTTCGGCACCCTGGCGTACCTGGCGCTGTGGGGGTTCTTCCCGGTAGGCGAGGCGAGCGTGCTGCTCGGGCTGGTGCTGCTGTTGAAGCTGGTCTGGGTGGTGCTGTTGCTGCTCGCACAGCCGCGCTTCCTGCAGAACAAGGGCCTGGTGCTGCTGGCGCTCACGACCCTGCTCTGCACCGTCGTGCTGGAGTTCCTGCACCGGCTCGTGCCGGTCGTCGTGGTGAGCATCCTCGACGACGTCGGGGCGCTGGTCTTCGCGGTCGTCGCCATCATCTGGGGTCTGGTCCTGCTGATCGGCTCGATCCCCGCCATCGTCAAGTCGATCCGGGTGACCGCCGCACTGCCCACCCGTTGACCTTTCCGGTATCGGCAACGACCCGGTGGATTGTCTGTGACCCTGACGGCGTGGACAGGACGCCGGCGTGACGTTCCCGCTGACCACGCCCGTTCACGGCACTGACGCCACCAGGGCCGCGGCCCGGTCCCGGTCGAGTGTCCCGTCCACGACCCACACCCGGTACCGGCCGTGCCGGGTCTCGCCGGCCGGCACCACGGCCGGCCGGTCGAAGGCGAACGCCACGCAGACCCCCGGGTACATCGCGGTCCGCACGAACCACCGGTCGCCGCGTCCGAGACCGGTGACGACCAGGGTGTACGCCCCGCCGCCCGGCCCGACGCCGGCCAGCGCCAGCCACGGCGACGCGCTGCCGTTGACCGCGTCCTCCCCGGCGTCGTCGGCGGTGAACACCGCCGGTTCACCGTCGGCGACCGCCCGCCAGAAGAACCCGCCGTAGCCGGCGCCGCCGGGGCGGCCGTTGGTGGCCGGGCTGCCCAGGTGCACCGCCCGGTCGGCCGGGGCGGTGAGGGCGGAGTGCAGGTCGAGCCGCCAGGTGTCCGGTGCCACCGCCGACGTGGCGAGCCGTCGTCGCTCGGTCAGCAGCACGGCACCGGCCCGGTCGCGCCACTGGAGGTCGTGCGCGTACCGGCCCGGGGTCCGCTCGACCTCACCGGTGTGCGCGATGACGCCGTGGTCGTCGCGCCAGGTGTAGCCGACGTCGCGGACATAGGTGCGTCCGCCCCACAGGTTGGCGCCGTTCACGTCCTGCACGGCGAGGGAGGCGCCGAGGTGCCACACGTGGTCGGCGGGCAGGGCGTCGGTGACGACCGTGCCGCCCAGGGTGCGTACCGGGTGCAGGTAGGGCCGGGGTCCGTGCCGCGCGTCCAGCGCCGGGTCGAGGACGTACCGGGCGACCTCCGTGCCGTCGACCAGCAACCGCGCCGGCTCCAGCCGGGTGGTGCCGGCCCGGTCGGGGCTCACGGCAGCTCGGGGTGGGCGCCGACCGGCCGGCGACCGGCGACGGCGTGCAGGGCGGCCAGCGTGTAGCCGGCGAGGATCGGCAGCGCCACGGGGGTGACCAGGGCGGCGAGCAGGCCGGCCACCACGGTCACCCCGGTGAGCGCGGCCCAGCGGGTGGGCGCGTCGAGGCAGGCGCGGGCGGCCGATCGGGCACCGGCCCGCCACCGCCCGCCCCCGTTCCCGCCCACCTCGACGACGACCAGCCCGGCCCACCCGACCAGACCGGCCGTGACCAGTGCGGTCACCAGCAGCGCGGGCGGGCCGCCCGGCACCCGGCCGGTGGCCAGGGCCGCCAGGTCGGCGGCGAGCAGCCCGGCCACGGCGACCGCGAGCAGGCTGACCGGCACGCCGGGCAGCACCGAGCGGCCGAACCGGCGCAGGGTGGCCCCTGCCGACGGCCAACCGCCGGTACGCGTCCAGTCGTGCACCGCCGCGCTGGCGGTGCCGACCGCCGCGGCCGCGGTGACCAGCGGGACCGCCGCCAGCACCAGAAGGATGCCGAGCAGCGCCAGGTCGGCGGCGTCCCGGGCGACGTCGCGCCAGTCCCGCCGTCCGCCGGTGTCCTGCCGCTCAGCCCTTGATGCCACTGGTGTTGATCCCCTCGACGAGCATCCGCTGGAACGCGACGAAGAACAGGAAGACCGGTAGCAGCGACAGCACCGACATGGCGAACATCGGCCCGACCGCGCTCTGGCTGGTGGAGTCGATGAACAGGGTCAGCGCGACCGGCACGGTGTAGTCCTCCAGTTGGGACAGGAAGACCAACTGCCGGAAGAAGTCGTTCCAGGTCCAGATGAAGGAGAAGATCGCCGTGGTGACCAGCGCGGGGCGGCTCAGCGGCAGGATGATGTGCCGGAATATGCCGTACGGGCCGGCGCCGTCGATCCGGGCCGCCTCGTCCAGCTCGCGCGGGACACCGCGCATGAACTGCACCATGAGGAAGACGAAGAACGCCTCGGTGGCCAGGAACTGCGGGATGAGCAGTGGCAGGTAGGGCCAGTCGCCGCCGACCAGTCCCAACGTCCGGAACAGGATGTACTGCGGCACGATCAGGACGTGTTGGGGCAGCAGCAGCGTGCCGATCATGACGGCGAACCACACGCCGCGCAGCCGGAACCGCAGCCGCGCGAAGGCGTACGCGGCCAGCAGGCAGGAGAGCCCGTTGCCGACGACGGTGAGCAGGCTGACCATCGCGCTGTTGAGGAAGAACCGGCCGAAGCTGACGTCGAAGTTGGACCACCCGGCGGTGTAGTTGCCCGGGGTGAACCGCTCGGGCAGCAGCCCGAGGTTGTTGACGATCTCCTCCTGGGACTTCATCGAGGTCCCGACCATCCAGAACAGTGGGTAGAGCACCACCGCGACGATCGCCACCAGGATGAGCAGCCGCAGCACCGGCCGGCCGCCGGGCCGACGACGGGTGGTCGGCGTCGTTCCGGTCGGCGCGTCGGCCGTCGGGGTCGCCGTCACCATCACCGGTCCTCCCCGTCGGAGTAGTGCACCCAGAACCGTCCGGTGCTGAAGAAGACCGCGGTGATCACCGCGATGGCGAGCAGGAACACCCAGGCCATCGCCGAGGCGTAGCCCATGTCGAGTTCGGTGAAGCCGGTGATGTAGAGGTTGAGCGTGTACATCAGGGTGGAGTCGACCGGGCCGCCGGTGCCGTTGCTGAGCACGAACGCCGCGGTGAAGCCCTGGAAGCCGTTGATGGTCTCCAGCACCAGGTTGAAGAAGATCACCGGAGAGAGCATCGGCAGGGTGACGTTGCGGAACTGGCGGAACCGACCGGCGCCGTCGACCGACGCGGCCTCGTACAGCTCGGTGGGCACCTGCTTGAGCCCAGCCAGGAAGATCACCATCGGCGCGCCGAACTGCCAGATGGCCAGCACCATCAACGTTTCGAGGGCCCAGTCCGGGTCGTTGACCCACGGTTTGCCCTGGATGCCGAAGAGGCTGAGCAGCGAGTTGAACGCGCCGTCGCGGTTGAACATGTTCACCCAGACGATGGCCAACGCGACGCTGCCGCCGAGCAGCGACGGCAGGTAGAACAGCCCACGGAACAGCCCGACGCCGCGCCAGGCGCGGTTGAGCAGCAGCGCCACACCGAGCGCCGCGGCCAGCTTCAGCGGCACGGCGATCAGCGCGAAGGTCAGGGTCACCCGCACCGCGTGCCAGTACGACGGGTCGGCGGTGAACATCCGCTCGTAGTTGGCCAGCCCCATCCACTCCACCTCGGAGAAGGGGGTGAGGATGTCGTAGTTGGTGAAGCTCAGGTACAGCGACAGCAGCATGGGGACCGCCGTGACGCCCATCAGGCCGATGAGCCACGGCGACAGGAAGACGTACCCCGCCAGACCCTCGCTGTGCCGGAAGCGTCCGGGCCCACGCCGCTCGGCGCGGACCCGGACGGATCCGGGATCAGGTCGGGTCGGGTCGGGCGCCGTGGTCAACGCCACGAACAGCTCCTCTCCTCGCCTGGTGGGGCGCTCAGGCGATGGCGGACTTGCACGCCTCGATGAACTGGGCGGCGGCCTGGGCGGGGGTGGCCCGGCCGTACTGGGCGTTCTCGGCGGCCTTGATCAGCTCGGACTTGACCTTGCTGTGCCCCTTGATCGGCACCTGCGGCGACTTGCCGAACTTCTGGGTCAGCTCCGCCTCGACGGCGATGGACTGCTTCATGGCCGGGTCGGTGGTGTCGTCGCTGACCACACGACGCAGGTCCAGATTGGACGGCAGACCGCGGTCGGTGCCGAGCAGCTTGACCGCCTCCTGGTCGTTGTTCAGGAAGTTGATCACGTCGACCGCGATGTCCCTGTTCTTGCTGCCCTTGAACACCGACCAGTACATCGAGGCCCGCGCCCACTGCGCGCTCGGGTCACCGGGGTACGCGATGACGCCCAGCTCGTCCTTGGTGTTCTTCTTCAGGTCGGGCATCTGGTTGGCCCAGACCCAGGAGGTCGCCGCCTTGCCGGTGACCACCAACTGCTTGGTGATGTCGGTGGCGTTGCCCTCGTGGATGACGTCGGGGGTCGGCGTGGCCTTGCGGTCCCGGGCGCCCTTCCACAGCTCGAACCACCTGGTCACGTCCTCGGCGGTGAAGCCCAGCTCGTTGCCCTTGTAGAGGTCCTTGCCCTGCTGGCGCAGCCAGACCCAGAACGCCTTGTAGTCGGCGCTCGGGTCCTGGGTGCCGGGCACCTTGGTCCTGGCGGTGACCTGCTCGGCCCAGGCGATGTGCTGCTCCCACGACATTCCGGTGGTGGGCTCGGGCAGGTTGTGCTTGGTCAGCAGCGTCTTGTTGTAGACGAGGCCCTGGGTGTTCTCCCCGGCGGCCAGGCCGGCGAGCTTGCCGTCGACCACGCCGTACTGCCAGAGGCTCTCGGGGAACTTGGAGGTGTCCAGCTTCCCGGACTTCTGGTACGAGGTGAGGTCGAGCGTGCTGTTGCGGGCCGCGTACTCGGCCAGGTAGTTGTCGTCGATCTGGAACAGGTCCGGCGGGTTGCCGCCAGCGGTGAGGGTGGCCAGCTTGTCGAAGTAGCCCTGGTTGGCCTGCCAGGTCTTCTCGAACGTCACGTTCGGGTGCTTCCTGGTGTAGAGGGCCAGGGCGTCCTCGGTCAGCTTGGCCCGGGCGTCGCCGCCCCACCAGAAGATGGAGAGCTTGACCGGGGCGTTCGGGTCGGCGGCGCCGCCGTCGTCGTCTCCGCAGGCGGCGGCACCGAACATCAGCGGGGCGGCGACCGTCACGGCGAGCAGGCCGCGCAGCAGCCGCCGCCGGGGCAGCGCGGTACGGTGAGTGCGCCCGGCGGGCGTGTCAGTGGTGGGGGGCGTTGCGGGGTGCATGTGCGCTCACTCCTCGGCATTAGGAGGCGACGGCGTCACCGGTGGCCGCGGTCGGGGTGCCCGGGCCCGCAGGGCAATGCGGGTCCGGGCCCAGCGGCGCGGCCAGGGGACGTGCCGGTCGGGCCTGCGGGCCCGGGCCGGTCGAGTCGCGGATGACCAGGTCGGTCTGGAGCATTACCTGTGCGGTGGTACGACGGACGCCGAGCGCCGTGCCGACACCGAGCCCCCGCGCACCGCGCGGTGACTCGGTGTCCTGTTGCAGCAACATGTCGACGGCCGTCCGGCCGGCGGCCGCGGTGGGTGTGGCCACCGTCGTCAGTTTGGGGCGGGTGAGCCGGCTCAGGGCGATGTCGTCGACCCCGACGACGCTCACCTCCTGCGGCACCCGGACCCCGAGCGAGTCCAGCCCTTCGATGAGGCCGATCGCCATCAGGTCGTTGTAGGCGAGCACGGCCGACACGCCGCTGCGCCGCACCTGCTCGGCGATGGCGGAACCACCGGTCTCGGTGGGCGCGTTGGGGCCGAGCAGCGTCAGCTCGGCGCCGCCGGCCCGGGCGGCCGTCGCGGCGGCCCGGCGCATCTCCCGGTTGGTCCACGAGCTGCGCGGCCCGCCCAGGAGCGCGATGCGGTCGTGGCCCAGGCCGATGAGGTGCTCGATCGCCGCCCGCGCTCCCTGCCCGACGTCCATCAGCACGCAGGGCAGGCCGGTCACCTGGCGGTTCACCACCACCAGCGGCACCTCGCGGCTGAGCTGCTCGATCAGGCTGTTGCTCATGCGCGGGCTGCACAGCAGCACCCCGTCGACCTGCTTGGCCAACGCGTGGACCAGCTCCTCCTCGGCGGTCGGGTCCTCGTTGGTGTCGGCCACGAAGACGTGGTAGTCGCGGTGCCGGGCCTGGCTCTCCGCCGCCTTGATCAGCGGCGGGAAGAACGGGTTCGCGATGTCCGCGATGATCAGCCCGATGTTGTGCGTCCGCCCGGTGATCAGTGCCCGGGCGGCCCGGTTCGGCCGGTAGCCCAGATCCTCCGCGCACGCCAGCACCCGGACCCGGGTCTCCGGGTTGACCAGGTGCGGAGCGGAGAAGGTGCGGGACACGGTGGAGATGTGCACCCCGGAGGCACGGGCGACGTCCCGGATGGTGACTGGCACGGCGGCCCCTTCGTCCGATGTGGCGGCGGTCACGTGGGTGTGGCCCATTAATGCAAACGGTTGCGCCAGTGTCAACGGTGGACGATTACGGTTCTGTTGCGCCAGCGCTCCCAATGGTCACTTCCTGGCCCGCAAACACTGACATTTACCGCCGATTGCGCCGCTCTCGTTGACGCCATCGGATAGAGCGTGATTACTTCACTGCAAACCTTTGCAGGATCACCGGGGGGAGGCGACCCAATGTCACCGAGAGCCGACGGCCGGGTCCGGTACGCCGTCGTGGGCACCGGCGCGCGGGCGGAGATGTTCGTCCGGGCCCTGGTGCTCGACCACGCCGACTCCACCGAGCTGGTCGCCTTCGCCGACGTCAACCAGGCCCGGATGGACGCGCACAACCGCTGGCTGACCGAGCTGGGGCACCGCCCGGTGCCCACGTACCCGGCCGGCGAATTCCTGGCCATGCTGGACAAGGAGCGGGTCGACGTCGTCCTGGTGACCAGCGTGGACGTCACCCACGACGAGTACGTGGTGGCCGCCCTGCGCGCCGGCCGCGAGGTCGTCACCGAGAAGCCGATGACCGTGGACGCTCCGCGCTGCCGGCGGATCCTGGACGCGGTGAGGGAGACCGGCGGGCGGGTGACGGTCGCCTTCAACTACCGGTACAACCCGCTGCACGAGCAGGTCCGCCGGCTGCTCGCCGACGGCGCGGTCGGTGAGATCGGGTCGGTGCACTTCGAGTGGCTGCTCGACGTGCGACACGGCGCCGACTACTTCCGCCGCTGGCACCGGGACAAGGCCACCTCCGGCGGGTTGATGGTGCACAAGGCCAGCCACCACTTCGACCTGGTCAACTGGTGGCTGGCCGCCACCCCCGTCGAGGTGTACGCCGCCGGGCGGCTGTTCTTCTACGGCGAGGACGGCCGCCGGCACGGCTACGCCCGCGACTACGACCGGGCGTACGGCTCCCCCGCCGCCGCCGACGACCCGTTCGCGCTGCGGCTGGACGCCCACCCCCGGCTGCGCGAGCTGTACCTCGACGCCGAGGCCGAGGACGGCTACCAGCGCGACCGCAACGTGTTCGCCCCCGGGGTGAGCATCGAGGACGACATGGCGGTCCTCGCCCGCTACTCCACCGGCGCCACCATGACCTACCACCTCACCGCGTACTCCCCCTGGGAGGGCTACCGGGTGATGGTCAACGGCAGTCGGGGCCGGCTGGAGTTGGAGGTCACCGAGAACGACTTCGTCGATCGGGGCACCGCCGGCGCGGTCAAGGGCGCCGCGCTGCACGGCACCGAGGCACCCGCCGAGGGCGGCGGCGCGACGCTCACCCTCCGACCGTTCTGGGCGCCACCCCGGCAGATCCCGGTCGAGGGCCGCACCCGGCAGGGGCACGGCGGCGCGGACGCCCGGATGACCGGGGTGCTCTTCGGTGGTCACCCCGACCCGCTGGACCGCGCCGCCACCGCCGACGACGGCGCCCTGGCCCTGCTCACCGGCCTGGCCGCCAACCGCTCCTTCGAGACCGGTCACCCGGTCCGGGTCGCCGACCTGCTCACCCCCCGCTGACACAGGAGACGAGGAGCCCATCCCCGTGCCGACGTTCGACCACACCGACCTGCTCCTGCCACCCGAGCCCGGCCAGCGCGCTCTGGCCCGGGAGCTGTACGCCCTCGCGGCGGAGCAACCCATCATCTCGCCGCACGGGCACGTCGACCCGGCCCTGCTCGCCGAGGACCAGCCGTTCCCGGACCCGGCGCAGCTGCTCATCGTGCCCGACCACTACCTGACCCGGATGCTGCTCAGCCAGGGCGTACCCCCTGCGGACCTGGGCGTGCCCACCCGCGACGGCAGCCCGGTGGAGACCGACGGCCGGGTGATCTGGCGGCGTTTCGCCGCGCACTGGCACCTGTTCCGCGGCACCCCGTCGCGGCTCTGGCTGGAGCAGACCTTCCGCACCGTGTTCGGAGTGCACACCCCGCTGAGCCCGGCCACCGCCGACGCCCTCTACGACGAGCTGGCCGCCCGGCTCGCCGAGCCGGACTTCCGGCCCCGGGCGCTGTTCGAGCGGTTCGGCATCGAGGTCCTCGCCACCACCGAGTCTCCCCTGGACGACCTCGATCAGCACGCCAAGCTCGCCGCCGACGGCTGGGGAGGGCCCGGCGGGCGGGTGGTCACCACCTTCCGCCCCGACGACGTGGTGGACATGGAGTTCGAGGGCTGGTCGACCAACGTGGACCGTCTCGGCGAGCTCGCCGGCGCGGACACCGGCACGTACGCCGGCTACCTGGTCGCGCTGCGGACCCGCCGGGAGGCGTTCATCGCCGCCGGCGCGACATCCTCCGACCACGGTCACCCCACCGCGCGCACGCTGGACCTCGCCCCGCAGGAGGCCGCGCGGCTGTACGACCGGGGCCGGCGCGGCGAGGCCGACGCGGCCGACGCAGAGGCCTTCCGGGCGCACATGCTGGTGGAGTTCGCCCGGATGTCCCTCGACGACGGCCTGGTCATGCAGCTGCACCCCGGCGCGGTGCGCAACCACAACCGCTGGCTGCACGCCCGGCACGGCCGGGACGTCGGCGGCGACGTCCCCCAGGCCACCGAGTACGTGCACGCGCTCGCCCCGCTGCTGGAGCGCTACGGCAACGACCCCCGGCTGCGGGTGGTGCTCTACACCCTCGACGAGGACACCTTCACCCGGGAGCTTGCGCCGCTGGCCGGCGGCTACGCCGCGCTGCTGCTCGGTGCGCCCTGGTGGTTCCTGGACTCCCCCGAGGTGCTGCGCCGGTTCCGCGAGACGGTCACCGAGACCGCCGGGTTCTACAACACCACCGGGTTCGTCGACGACACCCGGGCGTTCTGCTCCATCCCGGTCCGGCACGACGTGGCGCGGAGGGTGGACGCCGGCTTCCTGGCGCGGCTGGTCGCCGAGCACCGGCTGCCGATGGACGAGGCCGCCGAGACCATCGTCGACCTCGCGTACCGGCTGCCCAAACGGGTCTTCAACTTCGGAGGGCGTGACCAGTGAGCGTGACCATCACCTCCGTCGAGGTGCACGACGTGCGGTTCCCGACCGCCGCCCGGGGCGACGGCTCCGACGCGATCAACCGGGGCGACTACTCGGCGACCTACGTGGAGCTGGGCACCGACGCCGGGCCGACCGGCGCCGGGTTCACCTTCACCAACGGCCGGGGCAACGAGATCACCTGCGCGGCGGTGCAGGCGCTGGCCCACCACGTGCGGGGACGCACGGTCGAGGAGATCGCCGCCGAACCGGTGGCGTTCTGGCGCTCGCTCAGCGCCGACGTGCAACTGCGCTGGCTGGGCCCGGAGAAGGGCGTCATCCACATGGCGACCGGCGCCCTGGTCAACGCGGTGTGGGACCTGCGGGCGACGCTGGCCGGCAAGCCGATGTGGCGGTTCCTCACCGACATGCCCACCGACGAACTCGTCGCCAGCGTCGACTTCCGGCACATCACCGACGCGCTCACCCCCGACGAGGCGGCCGCCATCCTCGACAAGGGATTGATCGGAGGGGATGGCAGGCTCGCGGATCTCAAGGAGATCGGTTTTCCCTCGTACACCACCTCGGTCGGCTGGCTCGGCTACCCCGACGACAAGGTGCGGGCGCTGACCCGGCAGGCGTACGACGACGGGTGGAGGGCGATGAAGATGAAGGTCGGCGGCCCCCTCGCCGACGACCTGCGCCGGGCCCGGATCATCCGGGCCGAGATCGGCCCGGACGCACTGCTCATGATGGACGCCAACCAGGTCTGGGACGTCGACGAGGCGATCACGGCGATGACGGCGCTCGCCGAGGTGGACCCGTACTGGATCGAGGAGCCGACGCACGCCGACGACATCCTCGGGCACGCCCGGATCGCCCGCGCGGTCGCCGAGCTGACCGATGGCCGGTGCCGGGTGGCGACCGGTGAGGTGGCCGCCAACCGGGTGATCTTCAAGCAGCTGCTCCAGGCCGAGGCGATCGGCGTGATGCAGATCGACGCGTGCCGGGTGGGCGGCGTCAACGAGGTCCTCGCGGAGCTGCTGCTGGCCGCGAAGTTCGGGGTGCCGGTCTGCCCACACGCCGGCGGCGTCGGCCTCTGCGAGTACGTCCAGCACCTCGCGATCTTCGACTACCTGCGCGTCGGCACCGGCCTGGACGGGCGGATGGTCGAGTACGTCGACCACCTGCACGAACACTTCGTCGACCCGGTACGCACACGGAGTGGCCGCTACCTGCTGCCCGAGCGGCCCGGCTACAGCGCCACCATGAAGCCCGCGTCGATCGCCGAGTTCCGCTTCCCGGACGGCCCGGCGTGGCGGTGACCGTCGGCGCCTCCCGGCTCGGCCTGGGCATGCTGCGCCGGCTGCCCGCCGAGGCCCGGCCGCTGGTCCGGCCGGGCGCCGTGCCGACCGGCGTCGTGCACCTCGGGCTCGGCGCGTTCCACCGGGCGCACCAGGCCGTCTACACCGAAGCGGCGATCGGCGCGGCGGGCGGCGACTGGGGCATCGTGGCGGTCGCCCCCCGCAGCACCACCCTGGTCGAGGCGCTCGTCGCGCAGGACAACCTGTTCAGCGTCAGCACCCTGTCCGCCACCGCCAGCGCCACCCGGGTGGTGGGCGCGCTCACCGGGGTACGACACGCCCCCAGCGACCCGGACGCCGTGGTGGCGCTGCTCGCCGACCCGGCGGTGCGGGTGGTGACCCTGACCGTCACGGAGAAGGCGTACCAGCTCGACCCGGTGACCGGCCGGTTGCGCCCCGACCCGGCGCTCGCCGCCGACCTGGCCGGCGGACGGCCTCCGACCACCGTGCCGGGGCTGCTGCTGCGCGGGCTCGCCGCCCGGGCCGCCGCCGACGCCGGGCCGGTGGCGCTGGTCAGCTGCGACAACCTGCCGGCCAACGGCCTGCGGCTACGCGGCCTGGTCGACCAGGCGGTCGGTCGGGCCGCCGGGGTTCCCGCCGGGCTGGCCGACTGGGTGGCCGGCAACGTCACCTGCCCCGGCACCATGGTGGACCGGATCGTGCCGGCCAGCACCGTGGAGACCATCGAGGCGGCGCGCCGGGCGCTGGGCGTGACCGACCTGGCCGCGGTGTCCGCCGAGCCGTACGCGCAGTGGGTGATCGAGGACGACTTCCCCGGCGGCCGGCCGGGCTGGGAGCATGCCGGGGCGGTTCTCACCGACGACGCCGGCCCCTGGGAGCGGTTGAAGCTGCGCACCCTCAACGGCGTGCACTCGGCCGTGGCGTACCTGGGCGCGCTGGCCGGGCGGGAGACGATCGCCGACGCGCTGGAGATCCCGCACCTGGCCGACGTGCTGCGCCGGCTGATCGCCGAGGACGTGGCGGCCAGCTTCACCCCGCCGGACGGGGTCCGGGTGGTCGACTACGGCGAGCAGGTCCTCGCCCGGTTCGGCAACCCGGCGATCCACCACCGCACCCTGCAGGTGGCGTTGGACGGCTCGCAGAAGCTGCCGCAGCGGATCCTGCACACCATCGCCGACCTGCGCGCGTCCGGCCGGTCCGCGCGCTGGGGAGCGCTGGTGGTGGCCGCCTGGTTGCGCTTCGCGCTGGGCCAGGCCGACGACGGACGCGCACTGCCGTTCCAGGACCCGCTCGCCGGGCCGATCCGGGCCGCGCTGGATGCCGGCACACGAACCCCGGCGGGCGCGGTCGACGCGGTCTTCGCACTGCGCGAGGTCGTCCCGGCCGAGGTGGCCGAGGACGACGAGGTGCGCGCCGACGTGACCGCCTGGCTGGCCGCGCTGGAGCGCCACGGCGTCGAGGCGACACTGGCCGGTGCCCGGTGAACGGGCCGACGCTGCCCGGTGCCCGGTGAACGGGCGCACGCCGCCGACGCGGATCGCCGTGATCGGGGCGAACGGGCACGGCCGCTGGCACCGGCGGGTGATCGCGCCACTGCACGCCGACGGCCGGCTGCGGCTGGTCGCCCTGGTCGACGTCCGGCCGGTGGAGGACGACCCGGCGGCGCCGGTGCCGCCGGGGGTCGGGGTGTTCACCGACCACCGGGCGATGCTCGCCGCCGCACGGCCGGAGGTGGTGGTGATCTGCACCCCGCCGCACACGCACCTGCCGATCGCCCGGGACGCCCTCGCGGCCGGCGCGGACCTGCTGCTGGAGAAGCCGCCGGTGCTGTCGCTGGCCGAGCACGAGGAACTGACCGGGGCGCTGGCGGCCACCGGCCGGGTGGCCCAGGTCGGCTTCCAGGCGCTCGGTTCGGCGGCGCTGACCGCGTTGACCGACGCGCTGGCCGCCGGCCGGTTGGGAACGGTCACCGGCATCGCCACCGTCGCCGCGTGGCAACGACCGGACGCCTACTACGCCCGGTCCCCCTGGGCCGGTCGGCGAACCCTGGACGGCCGGCCGGTGCTGGACGGCGCGCTGGCCAACCCGCTCGCGCACGCCGTGATGCAGTGCCTCGCGGTCGCCGAGGCGCTCGGCGGGGCGCCGCCCTGGCCGGTGGCGATCGACGTGGAGCGCTACCGGGTCCGGCCCATCGAGGTGGAGGACACCGCGGTGCTGCGGGTCCGGTTCCGGGCCGGCCCGCCGGTGCTGGCCGCCGTCACCCTGGCCGCCGAGGAGTTCGTGGCGGGCGAGGTGCTGGTGACGGGCACGGCGGGGCGGGCGGTGCTGGAGTATCCGACCGACCGGCTGCGGCTCCCCGGCGACGTGGTGACCCGCCGGGTCCCGGGGCGGTGGGGCCTGCTGGAGAACCTGCTGGCGCACCGGGCCGACCCGGCCGGCGTGCCGCTGATCGCCCCGCTGGCCCGTACCGCACCGTTCACTGCCCTGCTGGACGCGCTGCGGGCCGCACCGGAGCCCCGGCTGCTCGACGGCGACCTGGTCGCCGCGGTGGGCGACGGCGGGGAGCGGGTACGGCACCTGCGGGGCGTGGTCGAACTGCTGCGCCGGGCGGCCGATCGGGGGGCGCTGCCGAGCGAGCTGGCGGTGCCGTGGGCGACCCCGGCGTACCACGCCGAGCTGGCGGAATAGGGGGCGACGGCAACCGGAGTGCAAACACCGCCCGGACTCCTGCGGGCCTCATCGGACAGATCCCCGGATACTCGACCGGCGACGGTCGGGGCAATGCCGGTCGACCCCGACAACTGCAACATTCCTGCACACAATACATATTGACTCTCATAAAACTGCGAATCTACCGTTCCTGGTGACTGCCGAACCACCACCAGCGAATGAGAAGAATCGATGCGCAGAATCCTCACCGGCGCTACGGTCATCGCCCTCCTGCTCGGTGCCGCTCCGGCCGGCGCCGCCCCCCGCCCCGACCCGGCGGCCGACAGCGACCGGCTCTCCTGGTCGGCCCATCACCTCGGCCGGCAGGTGCTGCCCGAGCGGGACGGCTGGGCGGCCGAGGGCACCGGGACCACCGGCGGCTCGACGGCCACCCCCGAGCGGACCCGGGTGGTCCGCACCCGGGCCGAGCTGGTCGCCGCGCTGGGCGGTGACAACGCCGGCAACGCGACCGACGCCACCCCGAAGCTGATCTACGTGGACGGTGCCGTCGACGGCTTCGAGGGACCGGACGGCACGACGCTGAGCTGCGCCGACCTCGCTGACCCGCAGTACCGGCTGGACGCCTACCTGGCCGCGTACGACCCGGCGGTGTGGG
This sequence comes from Micromonospora yongxingensis, assembly GCF_052601155.1. NCBI lineage: Bacteria > Bacillati > Actinomycetota > Actinomycetes > Micromonosporales > Micromonosporaceae > Micromonospora > Micromonospora yongxingensis. The sequence continues at coordinate 53,945 of NZ_JBQXEO010000008.1, read as the reverse complement.
GTCGCGTGGCGCCGACCGGGCCGCTGGAGGAGGCCCGAGTGCGCTCGGTGGCCAACCAGACCCGACAGACCCAGATCAACGTCGGCCCCAACACGACCATTGTCGGGCTGCGCGGTGCCCGGCTGACCGGCCTCACCCTCATGATCGACCGGGCGTCGAACGTCATCGTGCGTAACCTGACCTTCGTCGACGCCCGGGACTGCTTCCCCGCCTGGTCCCCCACCGACGGCGAGGCCGGCAACTGGAACAGCCAGTACGACCAGATCTCGGTCCGCCGCAGCGAGCACGTCTGGGTCGACCACAACACCTTCACCGACGGCGACAACCCCGACAGCGCCCAACCCACCCACTTCGGACGGCCGTACCAGGTGCACGACGGCTCGCTGGACGTCACCCACACCGCCAGCCTGGTCACCGCCTCCTGGAACCGCTTCACAGGGCGCGACAAGCTGATGCTGATCGGCTCGTCCAACACCGTCGGCCCGGACGTCGGTCGGTTGAAGGTCACGCTGCACCACAACCTCTTCGACAGCGTGCTGCAACGACTGCCCCGGGTGCGCTTCGGTCAGGTCGACGTCTACAACAACCACTACCGGCTCGGCGGCGGCGACTTCCAGTACGCCCTCGGCGTCGGCGTGCAGTCCGCGCTGTACGCGCAGAACAACTTCTTCACCCTCGACGCAACGGTCGAGCCGGCCGACCTGCTCTACGACTGGGGTGGCACCGCGCTCACCGAGCGGGGCACCTGGGTCCGTCAGGACGGCGGGCCGGCGCGCCCGGTCGACCTGCTGGCGGCGTACAACGCGGCGCACGATCCCGACCTGGGCGCCGACGCGGGCTGGACTCCCACCCTGCGCCACGGCCCGGTCCTTCCGGCGCCGCTGGTCCCGCTCCTGGTCGGGCCGCTCGCCGGCGCCGACCGGCTGCCCGTCTGACCGGTGGCCGCCGTCCCCTACCCGTACACGGTGGACGCCGCGAGCAGCGTCATGGCGACGGTGACCGCCGGCGCGGGCACCGGCCGGATCAGCGGCTGACGCCGGACCATCGCGCCGACCGGGCCGACGCCGCGCGGGCGTCGGCCCGGTTCCGTGCGGTCGGGTCGGTGACGCACGGGGCGATCCACACGGTGAAGATCGGCTATAAGTGACGCATGGACTTCCCGCCGCACCTGGGCAGCATGCCGATGCACGCGATCACCGAGATCCACGGCGAGCCGGGCCTGCTGGAACGCTTCCGGTTGGAGGTCCAGCAGTTCGACGACGACGCCCGGGCCCGGCTGACCGCCGCGCTCGACCTGGCCGCCGACCTGCACCGCGACGACCGGCGGGTCCGCGAGCCGTACCTCAACCACCTGCTGCGGGTGGCCATCCGGCTGATGCACCACTACCAGGTGCGCGACGTGGACGTCATCGTCGCCGGGCTACTGCACGACGCCGTCGAGGACCACCCGGTCGAGCTGGCCGACGGCGACGTGGGCGGCGACCCGACCGACGCCGCGCTGGCCGCGCTCGCCAGCCGGTTCGGGTCGCGGGTGGCCACGCTGGTCGCCGCCGTCACCAACCCGGTGTACGACCCGCAGCGCGACCGGAACGCGCAGTACTTCGAGCACCTGGCGGTCAGCCTGGGCCGGGAGCCCTGGGCCCGGGTGATCAAGGTGTCCGACTTCACCGACAACGGCGTCGGGGTGATCCACACGGTCGGGCCGAAGGTCGTCTCGTCGGCCCGGAAGTACCGGCCCCTGGTGCCGCTCTTCCGCGACCTCATCGCCCGCCCCGACACGCCGCTCTCGCCGGCGGTGAAGCGACACATCTTCGGTCAGCTCGACCTGGCCGAGGAGCGGTTCAGCGCGATCCTGGACCAGCCGGCCCAGCGGAACTGACCGGCGGCCCGCCGGGGTGACGGCCCCGACGGACGCGGACAGGCCGCCGCTCGCGCCGGCAGGGCCGTGTTGCTGAAGAGCGCGATACCCCAGAGTCATTTTGATACCTCGGAGTCATCCCGCTATTCGCCCCTCGGCGCTCAGGAGGGCGAGGCTTCGTGCAGGACGACACGGAGGGGGTGCGGAGCGGTGCCGGCGAGGTCGCCGAGCACCGTGAGCAGCAGGGCGTACTGGCCGGCCGGCTCGTCGGCGAGCAGTTGGCCCGCGTCGGTGACCAGCAGGGTGAGCGGGCCGGCGTCCAGGCGGTCCCGAAGCACGTCGGCGAGGGCGTCCCAGGTCCTTCCCAGGTGGGCCGGCAGCGCCAGCGCGTCGGTCAACGCGGCGAACAGCGCGGGCCGGGTCCGGCTCGCCGCGCCGGCCAGCACCGACGCGCCGGGCACCTCCGGTGCGGCGTCCCGGCACACGGTCAGCCAGTCGGGCAACCGACCACCGTCCTGGTCGACCATCACGTGCCTCCTGTCCTGGTCGGCTCGCGGCGGGGCCGACCGGTGCCCCGGCCGGCCCCGGAACCCGTCAGAGCCGGTAGAAGTCGGTGTAGTGGTTGGGCGAGAACCAGGTGACCCCCGTGCTGCGGTTCACCACGATCCGGTACGCGTCCCGGGCTGCGCCCTGGCTGCGGGGATAGACGTCGTACTCGTAGTAGGTGGCGTTGGCGGGCAGTTGACCCTCGTAGTTGTAGAACCGGCCGCCGGCGAAGTTGGACAGCCCGCCACTCCAGGAATGCCAGCCGCGGCTGGTCGGGAAGCCCTTCGCGGACCACCCGGAGCGGGCGGTGCGGGCATCCGCGCAGCGGCTGATCGTGCAGGAGCTGTAGACCGCCGCCGAGGCGGAGTCGGTCAGCGTGGGTGCCACCACGGACGGGCCGACCAGCGCGGCGGCGACCATGGCGAGGAGCAGGGCGAGGGTGGTGGTACGCCGGCGGATCGCGCCGAGCGTGGCCAGCGGGGACACGAGGGTGGACACAGGCTGCCTCCAGACCATCCGGTTCATCGATCCGCGTCAGTGTCGGATCGAACCCAGTCTCACCGTTGCCGATCGCCCGCAACAGCCCTCGCCGCGCCAACTGCTCCACAATGATCGGTGAACCCCGGATGATCCGCTCCCCCGCCGGCCCCGCGGCCGGGAGTCGCGACGGCGTGGCGGCGGGCATATCGGTCACGGGTTGTTAGCGTGAAATGCGGATCCGTGACCATGGAGGGGTGCCATGACGGACGCCCCCGATGGGAGGCCGAGGCCCGCGGACCGGTGGCGGCACCGCGGCATCCGCGGGTTGACCATCACCCGCGACGTGAGTGTGCGCAGCTGGCGGTGGTGGGCACGCACCTGGGACCGACTCGTCGCGTCACTCCAGGACGAGGCGCCCGTGGGGCTGGGCGCCGCACCGTCGCCGTCCGGCCCCCTCGTCGAACAGCGCGACGCGCCCCGACTGATCGCGGTTCCCGCCCGGGGGTACGTGTACTCGTTCCACATCCGCGCCACATTCGCCTGGTCCTCGCCGGCGAGCCTCCGCTCGGAGGTGTTGAGCTGGTACGTGGACTACTTCCAGCCGAACGCGATCCAGCGGCTGACCCGGATCGCCGCCGACGCCGCCCGGGACCTGCCCCCGCACCGGGCCGCCGACCTGGAGCTGGCGTTGCAGCGGGCGCTCGCCGACGACCCCACGTGGACCTACGAGCGGGGCGACATCGTCATCACCTGCCAACCCGACGCCACCGTCCGGCTCGACGAGCGGATCATGCCGACGTACCGGCCGCACGTCGACCGGCTGATGAAACTGGAGTACCAGTTCGACGAGCAGCTCCGAAAGGCCCGCTACGCCCAGGAGTTGAGCCGCCGGTGGGCGACGATCCTCAACGAACACGTCGACACCGGGGACCAGGATCTGGCGGACGCCCGCGAGCACATGCTCACCGCGCAGAAGGAAGCAGCCCGCTGGATCACCGAGCTTCTGCACTCCCACCCCCGTGCCCCCGCCGACCCGCCCCCCATCCCACCCCAGCAGAGCCGCCCCAGCCCCGCCCCGCCCACGCACCCCGCGTCGTGATCACCTGATGGTGAGGAGTTGGTCTTGGCTCCTGTCGACTACGGGGACAGGTCGGACGTCACGGCGGGCCGGTCCACCAGCGCCTGCCGCAACGCGGCGGACTGCTCCACGGATCCGCCCCGGACACCGAGGCTGCGCCGGGCCGCCCGGTAGTAGCCGTCGCGGGCCTCGTTGACCACGGTGAGCATGGCGGTGATGTCCTGCGGTGGGTCGACGGTCCCGCGGGCGAGGCGTTCGAGCTGCCAGACGGCGTCGCGCCACCGAGCGGCGGCGGCGACGGTGGGCTCGTCGCCGAGCAGCAGCAAATTCTCCCAAACGATGGTGCGCCGTGCGTCCGCCTCCGACAGCCGGGCCAGCCCGTCCTCCCGGCCGATGGGGTGGCTGTGCGACCCCGGCCGGTGGTCGGCCGTCATCCGCAGCGCCACGGCGTGACTCTCCTTGATGGCGTGCGCGTACTCGACGTACGCGTCGAGCCGCCGCTCGTCCCAGCGGACGCTCTGGCTGCGCCGCCACCGGGCCCGGTCGGCCAGCGAGGTGGCGAGGATCGTGCCCAGAGTGCCGACGAGTACGCCGAGAAGCGCCGGAAGCTGGGCCAGAAGGGTGCTCACGCCGCCGAGGTTGCCAGCACGGGGCAAGGCTCGCCAGCCGCTACGCTGGCCGGTGCGGAGGCCGGAACCCGTCAACCCCCAGAAGAGCCGTTCGGTCAGGCGGTCGCGCCCGCCCTGCGGGTCGCCAGGATGGCGAGGGTCTCCCGGCGCACCGCGTCGATATCGTGAACCAGGCGGCGGTGGGCGTAGCGGACCACCAGGATCCCGATGGTCGCCAGGAGCGCGTCCCGGCGCAGGTCGATCTCCCGCTGGCGCGGGTCGCCGTGGGTGGTGGCCCCGTCGAGCTCGATGTTGACCTGCTCCGGCTCGGCGAGCATGTCGAGGTACATGGTGCGCCGCCCGACGCGTACCGGGACCTGCCGGCGGAACGCCGGCATTCCCGGGCCGGTGAAGACGTGCTCGTGCCCCCAGATCTCGAGAGGGCTGCGGCAGCCGTCGGCGAGCCTGGTCAGCAGTGTTCGGAGCGCTGCTCGGTCGATCAGCTTCGGCGCACTGCCCAGGGCCGCCGCCAGCCGCTCGGGCGTGGTCAGCCGGTCGTTGACCGCCCGGATCACCGGTGCCCGCCGCCCGCTGGGTGGCAGCGTCGGCCACGAGTCGACGAGGGCCTGCTCAAGGCGGATGACCGTCAGGCCCCGCCGGAGCACCACGTGCGGCGGTTCGATGGCCAGGCCCCGACGTCGATGCACGATCACACCGGGTCGGGTGCGCAGGCCGGCGTCCGCCGGCACGCTGAGGTGCACAGGGTCGGCGACCGCCTGCTGGTGCAACCCCCACGCGCTCAGCGCGCTGAGGTGACTGAGCGCGCCGCATCCATCAGCCCAGGCGAGCGCGGCGCGCTGACCGAGGGCAGGGTCGAGTCGGCTCAGGGCCGGGGCGCCGGGTCGCCCGTCGACCAGGTGCGCCGCCACGAACACCTCGGGCAGCACCCGCACGAGGTGCCCGCCACGGCAGGCCTGCTCCAACGTCCAGGACGGCACGACCTGCCCGGCCGCCGCACGGGTCACCAACCCTCCGCCACGCTCGACCAACTCCCGAAGCGCCACATTCACGCCACAAACCGTGTCGCCCCCACCCGGCCCTCGCAACCACCCCGAGCCGCCCCCTGTGGACACCCACCAACCTGTGCACAACGCCCAGCGCCGCCGAGGTTCTGCTAGCCCACCTGATCGTTGGCGGGTGAGCGGTGTGGTGGTCGGCGTGTCGAGTCGCTCAGGCGCCAACGATCGTGAAGAGGCAACTCACGAAGGGACGTCGCGGTGGCGGAAGCCGGCGAGGCCAGCGGCGAGGAACACCGCCGCCACCCCGGCGAGCACCAGGAGCGGCAGCACCGTCGGGTCGACCGCCGGCACCGACGGGACGTGGGTGTACGGGGAGATGTTGAGGGCGGCCTGGGGCAGCTCCAGCACCGCGCCGAGCTGCCCCAGGAGCAGGAAGACCAGCAGCGCCGTCCAGGAGAGCACCACCGACCACCGCGGCAGCAGGCCGAAGAGCGCCGTCACCACCCCGGCGACCACGAGCAGCGCCGGCAGCCGCAGCAGTGCGGCCCCGCCCAGTTCGATGGCCTGGCCGAGCGGGTCGCCGGTGACCAGGCCATAGCCGAGCCCGGTGGTAAGGCCGGCGAGCAGCAGCAGGGCGACCGCGCCGAGTGCCGCGGCGAGCACCTGGGTGCCGAGCCACCGGGTGCGGCTGACGGCGGTGGCGAGTGCCGCCTCCAGCACGCCGTCGGCTTCGTCGCCGCGTACCCGCAGCAGGGCCTGCACGACGTACGCGCCGATGGTCAGGGCGAAGAGCCCGAGCATCGCGGCCAGGTAGGCGTCGAGCAGGTTCGTTCCGCCGCCCATCGCGTTTATCGCCTCGGCGGCGGCCGGATTCTGGTCGATCATGGCGTTGAACTCGTCGCCGGCGACGCCCATCGACAGGCCGAGCACGGCCACCCCGATCGCCCAGCCGAGCAGCGTGCCGCGCTGCATCCGCCAGGCCAGCCCGGCGGGGCTGAGCAGCCGAGCGGCGCCGGTCGCCGGTCCGCGTCGAGGTGCGAGCAACCCGGCGCCCTGGTCGCGTCGCTCCGCGAGGGCGTACGCCAGCGCCACCCCGCCGAGAAGCAGGACGACGGGCAGGGCCAGCACCCACCAGCGTTCTCCACCGAAGGCCCGCACCTGGTTGCCCCAGCCGAGTGGGGAGAGCCAGGACGGCCAGGCGCTCTCCACCCGGGTGCTGGCGGCGTTGGTGTCGCCGAACACGTCGCCGGCGGCCCGCAGCACGAAGGAGAGCCCGACGGCGGCGGCGGCGAGCGCGTTGGCGCCCCGGGAGGTGACCGAGAGCTGCGCGGTGACCGCGGCGACGCCGGTGAAGGCCACCCCGACACCACCGACGGCGCCGGCCGCCGCGACGGAGCCGGCCAGCGGCAGGCCCGCACCGAGCAGAGCGAGCGTGAGCAGCGCCGCGGCCACCACGTTGGCCGTGACCACCACCAGCAGTGCGGCGGTGAGCGGCGCGTACCGGCCGACCACGGAGGCGCCGAGCAGCTCCGCCCGGCCGGTCTCCTCGTTCTGCCGGGTGTGCCGGATCACCGCGAAGGTGCTCAGCAGCGCGACGATCAGGGCCAGCGTCACGTACGTCTCGGCGACCACCACGGCACCGAGGTCGGTGCCGGCGATGGGGCCGTTGAAGGCCCGGGCGACCAGGCTGGTCGCCGACGTGGTGGCGTAGCCCTGGCGGGCGGCCTCGTCGGGGTAGATGCCGGCGACGCTGCCCGCGAGCGCGTAGCCGAGCAGGGGTGTGCCGAGGACCCAGATGGCGAGGCGGATCCGGTCGCGGCGCAGGACGAGTCGGGCCAGCCGACGGGTGCCGGTGAGGGCGGTCATCGGGCACCGGCCCGCGGGGCGTCGGCCGGCCGGTGCGCGTCGGCGGCGACGGGCTCGTCGCCGTAGTGACGCAGGAACAGCTGCTCCAGGGTGGGTGGGCTGCTGGTCAGCGCGCGGACGCCGAAGCCGATGAGCTGGCCGAGCAGCTCGTCGAAGTGCGCCGGGTCGACCTCGAGGTGGGTGCGCCCGTCGACCTCGTGCACGCCGTGCACGCCGGGCAGCCCGTCCAGACCGCTCGCCGGTCGGGCCGTCTCGACGATCACCGTCGTGCGGGTGAGGTGGCGCAGCTCGGCGAGGGTGCCGGACTCGACGGTACGGCCCTCGCGGATGATGCTGACCCGGTCGCAGAGCGCCTCGACCTCGGCGAGCACGTGGCTGGAGAGCAGCACCGTGGCACCGGCCTGCTTGATCCGCCGGATCTCGTCCTGGAACACCGCCTCCATGAGGGGGTCGAGGCCGGAGGTCGGCTCGTCGAGCAGGTACAGCTCCACGTTGGAGGAGAAGGCGGCGACGATGGCGACCTTCTGCCGGTTGCCCTTGGAGTACGTGCGGCAACTGCGGGTCGGGTCCAGGTCGAAGCGCTCCAGCAGCTCGTCCCGGCGACGCTTGTCGAGACCGCCGCGCAGCTCGCCGAGCAGGTCGATCGCCTCCCCGCCGGAGAGGTTCGGCCAGAGGCTCACGTCGCCCGGGACGTACGCCAACCGGCGGTGCAGGTGCACCGCGTCGCGCCAGGGGTCGGCGTCGAACACCCGCGCCTCGCCGGAGTCGCGGCGGAGCAGCCCGAGCAGGATCCGGATGGCGGTGGACTTGCCGGCACCGTTCGGCCCGAGGAAGCCGTGCACCTCCCCCGCCTCGACCCGCAGGTCGAGCCCGTCGAGTGCCCGGATGCGGCCGAACGTCTTGACGAGGTTGTCGATCGATATGACGGGCATCGCCCCTCCTGCCATCGGATACGTCGGCCACCCTCACTGTACTGACCGCCGGTCAGCCGGATCAACGGTGAGGTCTGCCACCGGTCAGGGCGGGCTACGCTGGCCGGCATGACCGCCGATCCCGCGGACGACACCCGCACCCGGATCCTGCGCGCCGCGCTCGACCTCTTCGCCGAGCACGGCTACCAGCGCACCTCGCTGCGCCAGATCGGCGAGCGGCTGCGGCTGACCAAGGCCGCGATCCTGTACCACTTCCCGGCCAAGGAGCACCTGCTCGCCGCACTGGTCGAGCCGCTGCTGGCCGACCTGGAGGCGCTGCTCGACGCCGCGCGGGGGCAGCCGACGGAGCAGGCCCGGTGGACGCTGCTGGAGGGTTGGGTGGACACCATGCTCGCCCACCGCCGACCGCTCGGCATGCTCTTCCACGACATCGCGCTGGTCGGGCGCAACGACACGTACCACCGGCTCATGGCGATCGCGATGCGGGCCAACGAGGTCATCGCCGGGCGGGATGCCAGCCGCCGGGAGCGGGTCCGGGCCGTCCAGGCGGTCGCCGCGTGCAGCGACCCGATCGTCTTCTTCACCGACGTGCCCGACGAGGTGCTGCGCGCCGACATGCTCGACGGCGTACGCCGGCTGCTGGCCACGTCGGCGCCGGACGCCGTGGCCGGGGCGCCGGAGCGCCGGCGACCGCCGGGGCGGCCACGGGCGCTGGGCCGGGAGCAGGTCGAGAAGGCCCGGCGGATGCACGCGGCGGGCACCCACTCGGTGGACGCCATCGCCGCCACTCTGGGCGTCTCGCGGGCCACCGTCTACCGCCACCTGGACAACCAATAATGAGACGGTTTTAGAGACGCTTTCGAGACGGTTGTGAACCGCAGCTCGGCGCTCAGGCCGCCAGGGTGGCGTAGCGGCCGTTGCGGTGCAGGAGGCTGTCGTGGGTGCCGGACTCGACGATCCGGCCGTGGTCGAGCACGGCGATCTGGTCGGCGTCGCGGACGGTGGAGAGCCGGTGCGCGATGGTGATCGTGGTGCGGCCCTCGGCGAGCACGTCGAAGGCCCGCTGCACGGCCCGTTCGGTCTCGGTGTCCAGCGCGCTGGTGGCCTCGTCGAGGACGAGGATGCGCGGGTCGCGCAGCAGCGTACGGGCGATGGCCAGGCGCTGCTTCTCGCCGCCGGAGAACCGGTGGCCGCGCGAGCCGACCATGGTGTCGTACCCGTCGGGAAGGGCGGCGATCAGGTCGTGGATCTGTGCGGCGCGGGCGGCGTCCTCGATCTCCGCGTCGGTCGCGTCCGGCCGGGCATAGCGCAGGTTCTCCCGGACGGTGGTGTGCAGCAGGTACGTCTCCTGGCTCACCACGCCGACGATCGCGGCCAGGTCGGCGAGGCGCAGGTCGCGCAGGTCGACCCCGTCGACGGTGACCCGACCGGCGGTCGGGTCGTGCAGCCGGCTGACCAACCCGGCGAGGGTGCTCTTGCCGGAGCCGGTCTCGCCGACGAGGGCGAGGCTGGTGCCGGCGGGCACGTCGAGGGTGATCCCGGCGAGTGCGGCGGTGTCGCTGCCCGGGTAGCCGAAGGTGACGTCCTCCAGGCGCAGGTGACCGCGCACCCGGGTGGGGTCGAGGCGGACCGGCTCGGCCGGGTCGGCCACGTCGACGGGCAGGTCGAGGTATTCGAAGATCCGGGCGAACAGCGCCAGCGAGGCGGTCAGCGAGACGCCCACGTTGAGCAGCCCCATCAGCGGTCGGAACAGGCCGCCCTGGAGGGCGGTGAACGCGACCAGGGTGCCGATGCTCAGGGTGCCGGCCGTGCCGGGCAGGCCGGCGGCGAGGTAGATGACCGCCGGTACGGCGGCGAAGATGATGCTCATCGAGGCCATCCGCCAGCGGCCGGCCAGCTCGCTGCGCAGCTCCAGGTCGACCAGGCGGGCCGACGAGGCGGTGAAGCGGTCGACGAGCGCGGGCCCGGTGCCGAGGGTCTTGGCCAGTTGCACGCCGCTGATCGACAGGCCCTCCTCGACGGTGACGTTGAGGTCGGCGAGCTCCCGTTGGCGTTGGGCGGTGATCTCCCGACGCATCCGGGCGACGCGGCGGGTCAGCCAGATCGCCGGCGGCAGCACCACGAGCGAGACCAGGGAGAGCTGCCAGGAGAGGGCGACCATCGCGACCGCCGTGGCGACCACGGTGGTGAGGTTGGACGCGACGGCGGTGGCGGTGGACGTGACCACCGACTGCATGCCGCCGATGTCGTTGGTGATGCGGGACTGCACCTCGCCGGTGCGGGTCCGGGTGAAGAAGCCGAGCGACTGCCGCTGGAGGTGGCTGAAGACGTCGGTGCGCAGCCGGTGCATGACCTGCTGCCCGACCTGGGTGGAGATCCAGGTCTGGACGACGCCGAGGGCGGCGGTGACCGCGGCCACGGCGACCATGCCGAGGACCAGCCAGACCAGCAGGGTCACGTCGCCCTGCGGTAGTGCCCGGTCGATGACGGCGCGCAGGAGGAACGGGGTGGCCATCGCGATGATCGAGGAGACCACGATGATCGCGGTCACGGCGGCCAGCGCGGGCCGGTGGGCGGTGAACAGCCGGCCGATGCGGCGCAGCGACACCTCTCGGGCCTGCGCCTTCTCGTCGGCGGTGACGGTGCGGTGGCCGCGGTCGCGGCCGGTGGGGGTGGGTTCCAAGGGGGCTGCCTCTCGTCGGAGGTTGCTGAGGTTACCTCATCATGAGGGAACAACCGCATCTCCTGCTACCGTATTCCCCGTGATGGAGCGCACGGCGGACGGCGACGACGAGAGCCTGGCGGAGACGTTCTGGGCGGTGGCCGGGCGGCTCCGCCGGCAGGCGCGGGAGTCGCTGGCGCCGTGGGACGTCACCCCCAGCCAGTCCCGGGCGCTCGGGGTGCTGGCCCGGCACGGCGAGCTGCGCCCCGGCGCCATCGCCGAGCACCTGCGCATCGCACCCCGGTCGGCCACCGAGGTCATCGACGACCTACAGGCCCGTGGGCTCGTCGAACGCCGACCCGACCCGGCCGACCGGCGGGCCACCCTGGTCGTGCTCACCGAGGAGGGCAACCGGGTCAGCGCCGCCATCCGGGCGGCCCGACGGGCCGAGGCGGACCGGTTCTTCGGCCACCTCGACGACGCCGACCGCGACCAACTGGCCCGCATCCTGCGCACCCTCCGCGGCTGAGCGGGGAGACCGAGCCTCCTCACGGCGGCCTGCCTGGTTTGCCCCTACCGCGCCCGGGTAGCCAGCGGCCCCGTCCGGCCGACGGGACCGGTCGCCACGCGCCGGGTGACGTGACGGGAGGACGCTCGTGCCACTGGTGCCCCACCTGACCCACCGCCCCGTCTGATGTGCGGGCTCAGCGGGGAGGCGCGGTTCGACGGCAGGCAGCCCGACGCCGCGGCGGTCACCCGGATGACCGAGGCGATGCGGTCGCGCGGCCCGGACGGCGAAGGGCTGTTCACCGACGGCTGGGTGACCCTCGGGCATCGCCGGCTGACGATCATCGACCTGTCCGACGCGGGCGGCCAGCCGATGGTCCGCGACGACCTCGGCCTGGCGCTGATCTTCAACGGCTGCATCTACAACTACCCCGAGCTGCGCGAGGAGCTGCGCAACGCCGGGTACGACTTCCACTCCACCAGCGACACCGAGGTGATCCTGGTGGCGTACGCGCACTGGGGTGAGCGCTTCGTCGACCACCTCGTCGGCATGTTCGCGATCGGGCTGGTCGACCGGACCCGGCGGCGCCTGGTGCTGGCGCGCGACCGGCTCGGCATCAAGCCGCTGTACCTCGCCGAGACCCCGGGGCGGCTCCGGTTCGCCTCCACCCTGCCCGCCCTGCTGCGCGCCGGCGACGTGGACACCGGCATCGACCCGGTGGCCCTGCACCACTACCTGTCCTGGCACTCCATCGTGCCCGCGCCGCGGACCGTGCTGCGGGGCGTCCGCAAGCTGCCCCCGGCCACCCTGCGGGTCATCGAGGCGGACGGGCGCAGCCGGGAGGAGGTGTACTGGCGTCCGGACTACGTGCGGGAACCGGCCGACGCCGGGATGGACGCCGCCGAGTGGCGGGCGGCCGTCGGCGACGCGCTCCGCACCGCGGTACGCCGACGCCTGGTCTCCGACGTGCCGGTCGGCGTGCTGCTCTCCGGTGGGCTGGACTCCAGCCTCATCGTGGCGCTGCTCGCCGAGGCCGGCCAGCGGCACCTCCGGACGTTCAGCATCGGTTTCGACAGCCGGGGCGACGAGTCCGGCGACGAGTTCCACTACTCCGACCTGGTGGCCAGCGCGTACGACACCGACCACCAGCGGATCCGGTTGGCCGACGACGACCTGGTGCCCGCGGTACGGCGCGCCGTGCTGGCGATGGCCGAGCCGATGGGCAGCCACGACGTGGTCGCCTTCCACCTGCTGTGCGAGCAGGTGGCCCAGCACGTGAAGGTGGCACAGTCCGGGCAGGGCGCCGACGAGGTGTTCGCCGGCTACGGCTACCACCAGCCGCTCGCCGAGGCGTCCCGGCACAGCGCGGACGAGACGTTCGCCGCCGCGTTCTTCGACCGCGACCACGACGAGCTGAGCCAGATCGTCGGCCCGACGTACGCGCTGGACCACGACGCCAGCCGCGAGCTGATCGCCGCGCACCTCGCCGCCCCCGGGGCCCAGACCGCACTGGACGCGGTGCTGCGCCTGGACACCCACCTGATGCTCCCCGACGACCCGGTCAAGCGGGTCGACAACATGAGCATGGCGTGGGGCCTGGAGGTGCGTACCCCGTTCCTCGACCAGGACCTGGTCACCCTGGCCGCGCACTGCCCTCCGGAACACAAGGTGGCCCAGGGCGGCAAGGGCGTGTTGAAGGAGGTCGCCCGGGAGGTGCTGCCGGCCGAGGTGATCGACCGTCCCAAGGGCTACTTCCCGGTGCCGGCGCTGCGCAACGTGGACGGGCCCGTACGCGAGCTGGTCGCCGAGGCGTTGCAGGCACCGGAGGCGCGCGAGCGAGGGCTGTTCCGACCGGAGTACGTAGGGCGGCTGCTCGCCGAGCCGGACCGGGCCGCGGCGGCCGCCGGCAGCAACAAGCTGTGGCAGCTCGGGCTCCTGGAACTCTGGCTCCAGTCGCACGACATCCGCTGAACACGACATCCGCTGAAAGAGTGGGCAGACCGGCAGAGTCAGCCGGCGGCGGTGCGAGCGGCCAGGTCGTCGATGACCGCCCGCAGGTCCCCGGTGCGCTCCAGCACCTGACGCTGCCGGGTCGCGCCGGTGCCGTCGCGGCGAAGCCGGGCGAGCTGCGACAGCACGTAGCCGAGATCGCCGTGCCGCAGCAGGGCCGGTGCCACCAGCGCCAGCAGGTCGTCGACCATGTCCCAGGCCGGCCGGGTGCCGCCGGCGCGCAGGTCGATCAGCTCGCCGTCGAGGCCGTCGTGGGCGGCCCGCCAGTGCGCGGCGGCGACCAGGCAGTCGCGGGTGTCCGGGGCGGACACGCCGGCGCGCACCTCGTCGGCGAGGGTGGCGACCAGCGCCCGGACCAGCGCGGCGACCAGCACGGAGTCGTCGACGTCCGCGCAAACGTCGCCCACCCGCACCTCTACGGTCGGGTACGCCGACGACGGCCGGGCGTACCAGTAGACCATCGCGGCGTCCAGCATGATGCCGGCGGCGATCAGCTCGTCGACGGTCCGGTCGTAGTCGGCGGCGGAGTCGAAGTACGGCGTCGGGCCGATGCTGGGCCAGCGTTCCAGTTGCATCGACCGCCAGCTGGCGTGACCGGTGTCCCGCCCGTCGTGCAGCGGCGAGTTCGTCGTGATCGCCTGCACCACCGGCAGCCACACCCGCAGGTGGTTGCAGACCTGCACGGCCAGTTCGCGGTCGGGCAGGCCGACGTGCACGTGACACCCGCAGACCGCCGGGTCGTGCGCCACCGGCCCGTACCGGCGCGACATCGCGTGGTAGCGCGGTCTGTCGGGCACCGTCCGGTGCGGCTCGGCCACCGGGGTGGCCCCGACCGCGACCAGGCGGGCCCCGGCCGCGGTGGCGGCCTCGACGGCGGATCGGCGCAGCGCCACCAGGTGCGCGCGCAATTCGGTGAGGTCGGCGCAGACCGGGGTGACCATCTCCACCATGCTGTGCCGGAACTCCTGCCGGCTCTGCTCCCGCGCGGTGCCGTGCAGCGCGGCCAGCACCTGGTCGGCCACCGGCAGGTTGCGTCCGCTGTCCGGGTCGAGCAGCAGGAACTCCTCCTCCACGCCGAGGGTGAGGACGGCCAGGTCGGGCACGGTGCGGGCGGCCGTGGCACGGCTCGTCATGGCCTTCTCCATCCGTTCCTGCGGCCGCGTCCGACGCCGCGCCGACAGGTGCCTCGGGTTCCCGGGCGGGCAGGAGGCAAACGCGCGCTCAGTCCGGTGACAGGGCTGCTGCCCGCCCGGCCAGGAACGCCTTTTCGGCCGCGTTGTCCGTGAGTGTGGCGGCCGTCCGGTACGCGGCGGCGGCCTCACCGGCCCGGCCGAGTCGGGCCAGCAGATCGGCACGGACCACGTGCCGCACGTGGTAGCCGTCCAGGTCGAGGCCGTCCACCTCGGTCAACGCCACCGCCGGTCCGGCCACCTCGGCGAGGGCGACCGCGCGGTTCAGTGCCACCACCGGTCCGGGAGCGACCGCCGTCAGCTGGTCGTACAACCGGAGGATCTGGCCCCAGTCGGTGTCGGCGGCGCGCGGAGCGGCGCTGTGCACGGCGGCGATCGCGGCCTGGATCTGGTACGGGCCGGGTCGGTCACGGCGCAGACAGCGGCGCACCAGGGCCTGCCCCTCGGCGACCAGTGCGGCGTCCCACCGGCCCCGGTCCTGCCGGGGCAGCGGTATCAGGTCGCCGTCGGCGGTGGTCCGCGCGTCGCGGCGGGATTCGGTGAGCAGCATCAGGGCGAGCAGACCCAGTGCCTCCGGCTCGTCCGGCATCAGCTCGACCAGCAGCCGCGCCAACCGGGTCGCCTCGGCGCACAGCTCCGGGCGGACCAGCCGCTGGCCGGTGCTGGCCGTGTAACCCTCGTTGAAGATCAGGTACAGCACCGCGAGCACGGCGTGCAGCCGGTCGGGCAGGTCGGCGTCGCGCGGCACCCGGTACGGGATCCGGGCGTTGCGGATCTTCGACTTGGCCCGTACCAGCCGCTGCGCCATCGTCGCCTCGGGCACCAGGAACGCTCGGGCGATCTCGGCGGTACGCAGGCCGCCGAGCAGTCGCAGGGTGAGCGCGACCCGGGCGGCCGGGGCGAGGGCCGGGTGGCAGCAGGTGAAGATCAGGCGTAGCCGGTCGTCACGCACCGGTCCCTCCTCGGTGGGTGCGTCGGCGGCGTACAGCAGGGCCGCCTCGGCATGCCGGTCGGCCCGGGACGCCTCCCGCCGCAGCCGGTCGACGGCCCGGTTCCGAGCCGTGGTGATGATCCAGCCGGCCGGGCTGGGCGGCGGGCCGGTCCGCGGCCACCGCCGCACGGCGACGGTGAAGGCATCCTGGACGGCCTCCTCGGCGAGATCGATGTCGCCGAGGAGGCGGACCAGGACGGCGACCGCGCGGCCGTACTCCGCTCGGAACACCGCCTCCACGTCCTGCACGGTCAGTCCCCGGCTCCACCCTGGAAGGGGCGCACCTCGATCGGCAGCGTCGTGGCCACCGCGTAGCGGCGGCCCCAGTCCAAAGCGGCGTCCAGGTCGGGCACGTCGATGATGGTGATGCCGCCCAGGTACTCCTTGCCCTCGACGAACGGCCCGTCGGTGACGAGCACCTCGCCGTCGCGGGGACGCAGGACGGTGGCGGTCTCCGGGCCGTGCAGGCCCTGCCCGAACACCCACGACCCGGCGGCCACCAGCTCGTCGTGCAGCTCGCCGATCTGGCGCATCACGCCGGCGAGGAACTCCGGGTCCGGGGGCAGCTCGCCCTGGGACTGGTGGATGCTGAGCAGGTACTGCGTCATCGTTCCTCCTCGCGGGGGCGGCCGGCCCGTCACCGGCCTCTCATCCTCCACACGAACGGCGGTCCCCCGGATCGACAGGCCGCGCGCAGAAGATTCCGCGCGACCCACACCGGGCGTCCGGACGGCGGCGGTACGCCGGGTGACGGTGCGGTGGCCAGCGGGTACGGCTGCGGTGTCGTGCCGTCCCGGGTCGGGCGCGATGGTGTAGAAAGGCGGAGTGAGCGCAGCGGTGACGCAGGTGCCGGTCCGTGGCCGTCGGAGGTTCCACGGTGACTGAGCACGCCCAGCCGCCCGCGCCGGTCACCACGGGCGCCGCTCTGGTGCAGCTCGGGGACGTACCGCTGGCGGACCTGCTGGCCGGCGCCGGTGACGGCGTGCTGGCCCACGTGCTGGGTGCGTTGGCCGCCGAGGGCGAACCGGGTCGGCCCGGCGACGTGTCGGCGTTCGAGTCGAGCTTCTGACCGTGCCGGCCGACGCCTCGCCGTCGGCCGCCCCGGCCCGGCCTGTCCCCGACGCGCCATCCGCTGCGGCACCCCGGGTACGCCAGCTCGTGCTCAAGGTCCACTCGCGCTGCAACCTGGCCTGCGACTACTGCTACGTCTACCGGCACGCCGACCAGGGCTGGCGGGACCGGCCCCGGGTCATCGCGCCCGCCACCGTGGACCGGGTTGCCGACCGGCTGGCCGCGCACGTCGCCCGCCACGGCACCGACCGGGTCCGGGTGGTGCTGCACGGCGGAGAGCCGCTGCTGGCCGGCGCCGCCGTGCTCGACCGGACGGTACGGACCCTGCGCGCCGCGATGCCCACCGGCGCCACGCTCGACGTCGCGATGCAGACCAACGGGGTGCTGCTGGACGAGGCCATGCTCGCCCTGTGCCACACGCACGGCATCGACATCGGCGTGAGCCTGGACGGTGACCGGACGGCCAACGACCGGTACCGCCGGCACGCCGACGGGCGGGGCAGCTTCACCGAGGTCGCCGCCGCCCTGCGCCTGCTGGCCCGGCCCGAGCACCGGGCCCGGTACGCCGGGCTGCTCTGCACCGTCGACCTGGCCAACGACCCGGTCGTCGTCTACCGGAGCCTGCGGGAGTTCGACCCGCCCCGGCTGGACCTGTTGCTGCCGCACGGCAACTGGACCGCTCCCCCGCCCGGACGCCACCCGGGTGACCCGGCCACCCCGTACGCGGACTGGCTGATCGCCGTCTTCGACACCTGGTACGGGGAGACTCCCCGACGCACCGGCATCCGGCTGTTCGAGTCGCTGATCGCGCTGCTGCTCGGCGGGCGCAGCGGCACGCAGGCTTTGGGCGCGACCGACCCCGACATCATGACGATCGAGACCGACGGCACCATCGAGGGCACCGACACCCTCAAGACGACCACGGCGTCGGTGATGCGTACCGGGCTGGACGTCTTCCGGCACACGTTCGACGAGGCGCTGGGCCACCCGTCGCTGGCCGGGCGACCCACCGGGATCGCGGCCCTCGCCCCGGCCTGCCGGGCCTGCCCGGTGGTCGGCGCGTGCGGCGGTGGCCTGTACGCGCACCGTTTCCGCGACGGCGCCGGCTTCGCGCACCCGTCGGTCTACTGTGCCGACCTGTTCCGGCTGATCCGGCACGTGCAGTCGGTGGTGGCCGCCGACGTGGACGCGCTGCGCCGCACCGTCGTCACGCCGCCCGCCGGCGCGTCGGGTGCCGGACGGGCCGGCGCGGCCGTGTCGACGGGACGGTGAGCAGGTGCCGGGGCCGCTGTCGGACGCGCAGTTCGCCGGGCTGGCCGGCGGGCACGGCGACGCCGGCACCCTCGACGTGCTGCGCGGCGGGCAGCAGGGCCGACGCCGTCTGCTGACGGTCGCCGCCGCCCGGGCGTACGGCGGCGACCCGCTGGTCCGCGACGGCCTGGAGCTGCTCACCCGGGCCGAGCGGGCCGACCCGCTCGCGGTCGCCGAGGTGCTGGCGCACCCGCCGCTCACCGGCTGGGCCCGCGCCGCCATCGCCGGGCCGGCCGACGCCGGCTACCTGGCGGCGGTCGCCGCCGCCGCCGCGACCCGCGCCGGGCTCGCCTTCGATCTGACCCTGCCCTGCCCGGACGGCACGCTGCTGCTGCCCACCCTCGGCGGCGCGGTGGGCCTCACCCCCGGCCCGACGGTGGTGAGCGCCGGGCACGGCACGGTACGCGTCGTCGCCGGCCACGGGTCGGCGCGCTGGCTGCCGGTACGGCGGATCACACCGGCGAGCGGCGTGGAGGTGACCATCGAGGACCAGGACCCGTGGCGGCAGCGCTACCACCACCCACCCACGCCCCGGCTGGCCGACGCCGACGCCGCGGACCTGGCCCGGCTGACCGGGCAGGCGTGGCGCTGGCTGCGCGGGCACCTACCGGCGCACGCCGACGGGCTGACCGGGCTGCTGCGCTCGCTGGTGCCGCTGCGGCCCCCGCCATCCGGGCACGCGGTGAGCGCGACCAGCCGGGACGCGCTGGGCGCCATCGCGCTCTCCGTACCGGCCGACCCGAAGACCCTCGCCCTGCTGCTGGTGCACGAGCTGCAACACACGAAGCTCGGTGCGCTGCTGGACCTGGTGCCGCTGCACCACCCCGGCGGGCCGGCCCGCTACCGGGCGCCGTGGCGGCTCGACCCACGGCCGGTCGGCGCGCTGTTGCAGGGCGCGTACGCGCACCTGGGGGTGGCCGAGGTGTGGCGCTGCCGCCGGGCCGAGGGCGTCGACGCCGCCTTCGAGTTCGCGTACTGGCGGGAGCAGACCGCGCGGGCGGTCCGGCAGCTCGCGGCCGCCACCGAGCTGACCGACGCGGGGCGGACGTTCACCGCCGGCATGGCGGACACGCTGCGCGGCTGGCGTGAGCCCGTGGACGCCCGGGTCGAGGCGGCGGTGCGGGACGTGGCCGACGGCGGCGCGGTGCGTTGGGGCCTTACCAACCTGCGCCCGCACCCGGACGAGGTCGACCGCGCGGTGCGGGCGTGGCGGCGAGGCGAGCCGTGCCCGGGCAACGGCCCGCCGCCGACGGTCGCGCCCGGTCCGGCCGCCCCGGCGCTCGCCGCGGACACCGGCCCGGAAGCGGCGGCACGGGGGCGACTGCGGGCCGGCGACACCGATCCGTCCACGATGGATTCGGCCGACCGGGCCTACGCGGCAGGCGACCCCGAGAGTGCGCTGCACGGATACCAGCGACGGCTGCGTGACGACCACGGGGACACCGACGCCTGGGTGGGGCTGGCGCTCGCCGCCCGGCTGACCGGGCACCCGGCCGCGGCCCGTTCCCTGGTGACCCGCCCGGACCTGGTTCGCGAGGCCCACCGGGCGCTGCCGGACGCCGACCCGCTGGCGCTGGCGGCGTGGTGCCTGGACACCGCTCCGCAGCCGGGCCCCGCAGCGGTCAACCGCGACGGCGGGCCAGGTACTGCTCGCGGGTGATCTCGTGCACGGCGACGGGCTGCTGGTGTTCCGGTACGACGGTGCGGAACGCGTACGAGATCCCCAGCTTCTCCATGACCCGCGCGGACCGGACGTTGTCCACGTGCCGGATGCTGATGATCCGATCCAGGCCGCGGTCCTCGAAGCCGAACCGAAGGACCCCGGCGGCGGCCTCGGCGGCGTACCCGTGCCCCCAGAACCTCTGGTCCAGCCGCCAACCGATCTCGACGGCCGGCAGGACCTCCGGAAGGAACTCGGGCACCGCGAGACCGACCCATCCGGCCACCTCGCCGGTCTCCCGCAGCTCGACGGCGAACAGGCCGAACCCCCGGACGTCCCAGTCGTGGATCATCTTGCGGAGACCCGCCGCGCTCTGCTCACGATCCCGCACGGAACCGTCCATGATGTAGCGCATGACCTCCGGATCGGCGTTCATGGTCGCCAGGGCGTCGAGATCGTCGTCGCGCAGACGTCGCAGGGACAGGCGGTCGGTACGGAAAACCATCACCTGTCCATTGTCGCCGTCGCCGCCGACCCGGGTGTGACCGCCTAGAGCAGGGCCGGCTCGATGTAGGCGTTGGAGCGGTCCTGCTGGCGAGCCTGGACCACCCGTGGGTTGTCGCCGCCGAAGAGCTGCACCAGCTGCCCGAACGCCTCGTCGTAGAGGGCCCGCCCGGCGTCGGCCTCGCTCTCGGTGGCGAGCCGGCTCACCGCCAGGTTGACCGACGCGGAGAGGGTGTCGGGATGCTCGGCGCCCAGTGCCCGGGTCAGCTCCACGTACGCGGTGGTGTCCAGCAGCAGGGCGGTTTCCCGGTCACCGAGGGCGAACAGGTCGTTGGCCAGGTTGAGGGTGGCCAGCAGGGTGTGCGGGTGGCGCTCACCGAGGTTCGCCAGCAACTGGTCGCGGACCCGCTGGGAGAGATCCCGCGCCTGACCGTGGTCGCCCTGCTTGCGCAGCAGCACCCCGAGGTTGTTCAGGCAGGCCAGGGTGATCGCGTGCGTCTCGCCGAGCACCTCGTTGTAGCCGTCGCGCAGCCGCCGGGCCACCCGCAGCGCGGTCTGGTTGTCACCCACCGCCGACCAGGTGGTGGCCAGCGCCATCTCGGCCGACAGCGTGTCGGCGTGCTCGGCGCCGAGGGTGCGCTGGTAGCGGAGCACGGTCCGCTCGATCAGCCGGTGCGCGTCGGCGAAGCGGCCGAGCTGGCGCAGCGTCAGCGCCAGCTCCTTGGCCGTCCGCAGCGTCTCCGGGTGGTCCGCGCCGATCACCTTCTGCTGGATCGTGTACGTGCGTTGCAGCACGCTGTGCGACCGCCACAGCTCGCCGGTGTCCCGCAGACCGCGCCCGTAGTTGCTGGCCGACGCCAGGGTGGACGGGTCCTCCTCGCCGAAGCGGTCGCGCCGCCGCTCGTGGATGTGCTGGTCCAGCAGGGCGGCGCCGCGGAAGTCACCCACCAGCCGCAACGACACGGCGAGATTGTTCTCCGCGATGAGCGTCCGGCCGCTGTCGTCGCCGAAACTGCGCACGCTCAGCTCGAGGGTGCGCCGGTCCTGCGCCTCGGCCTCGTGGTAGAGACCCTGGGCACGCAGGTCCGCGCCCAGACTGCGGGCGGTCATCAGGGTGTACAGGTGCTCCTCACCGAAGATCCGCCGTTGCCGGTCGTAGACGTCCCGGTCGATCTCGTACGCCCGGTCGAAGTGGCTCTGCGCCCGCAGCACGTTGGCCAGGTGGAAGCGCATCCGCAGCTTGGTGGGATCGTCGTCGTCGGTGTCGCGCCAGCTGTCCAGCGACTCCTGCGCCAGCGCCCGGCTGGTGTCGTAGTCGCCGCGCCGGTAGAGGTAGCGCACGGTGTCCACGACCAGCTGCCGCGCCTCGTCCATCGTGGACAGGTGCAGGCCGCTGGGGCGTACGTGCGGCCACAACTCGGCATAGCGGGGCCAGTTGCCCGGCCGGTCCGGGTCGCGCGGGCTGGCCGCGGCGAGCAGCAGTTGGGCCTGCCGGCGGGCCTCCTCCGGATCGTCGAGCTGGTCCTGGATGACCAGTTGGACCAGCCGGTGGATGCGGACGGAGTTGTTCTCCGCGTCCACCTGGGCCAGGCCGTAGCGTCCCAGCTCGGCGGTGACCAGGCCCTGCAGGATCGGGTCGGTCAGCGTCGGGTCGAACGGCGCCATGAAGCTCGCGAAGCGGTCGCCGGTGAGCATGGCCACCGGGATGGGCTCCGGCGCGTAGAACGAACAGAGCTCCAGCAGCCGGGCCGCCGCCGGTTTCTCCGAGCGCAGCTGGGCCAGGGTGACCAGCCAGGTGGCGGCGAGGGCCTTGGAGTAGCCGGCGGACTGCCGGCCGTCGAGGATCCGCAGCAGCCCCGGGGTGTCCAGGGAGGTGAGGTACCGCTCGACCTGCATCGCCGTGGCCCGCAGGTACGCCGCACCCTGCTCGACCGCGAGCGGTAGGTCGCCGAGCTTCTCGGCCACCTGGGTCGCCTCGTCCTCGGTGAGACCGGCGACCCGGTCCCGCAGCAGCTGGACGCTCTCGGCGCGGTCGAAGACGGTCAACTCGGTCGCGGTGGCGTACTCGCTCCAGCTCTGGTCCCGGGTGGTGAGCAGCACGTGGCCCGGCCCCTGCGGCAGCAGGGTCCGGATGGCGCGGGTGGGCTCGTTGGCGTTGTCCAGGATGATCAGCCAGCGCCGGTCCGGGCCTCCGCGACGCAGCGCGTCGAGCACGCGGCGGACCGCGTCGGCGCCGCCGCCGGTGCCCAGCCCCATCGCCTGGCCGAGGTCGGCCAGGCCGCCGCGGATGCGGTCCTCGCTGTCCGCCGGGATCCACCAGACCAGGTCGTAGTCGCGGCCGAAGCGCAGCGCGTACTCGGCGGCGAGTTGGGTCTTGCCCACCCCGCCGAGGCCGTGCACGACCTGCGTCGCCGAGTCCGGTGAGGTGGTGAGCCGGTCGCGCAGAGCCTCGAGCTGGGCGGCGCGGCCGACGAACGGCGTGCCGTGCTGGCGCACGTTGGACACCGCCGGGAACGGGCCGGGGAACCGACCGACCGGACGCCCGCCGACCGCGGCCGCCGGGGCGCCGGCCGCCTCCAGCAGCCTGGTCCGGGCCGTGGACGGGTCGATGTCGGTGAGGTCCACGGGGCTGCGGTCGGTGTACGGCACGGCCAGCCGCGACTCGTCCACCCGCAGGGGCACCAGCAGTCCACCCCCGCCGAGCTGGTCGCGGCTGGTGGCGCCCTTCCACAGCTCGGCGGCGAGCGACGTGCCCGCGTAGTGCCGGGTGAGGACGGCCAGCACCCGGCTGGCGCCACCGACGGCCCGGTCGAACTCGGCTCGCCCGCCGGCGCGCAGCGGCACGTCCACCGCCCGGCGGTCCACCCGCAGCCCGGCCTCCTCCAACTGGTCGGTGATCCACTCGGCCCAGAGCCGGTCGGCGGAGGCGTAGCTGACGAGAACGGCCTGCTCGGCCGTGAGCCGGCTGCGCTCGAACTCGGTCAGCGAGCGACGCCGGTCCTCCTCGGGCATCGGGTGCAGGCTGCTGACCCGCCCGCCGGTGACCACCGAGGCGAGCTGCTCGTACGCGGACAGCAGGGTGCCAACCTGCTCGGGTCGGTCGCCGAAGGCGGCGAGGATCTCCTCGTAGGCGTAGAAGGCGCGGTAGGGCACCTCGATCGTGTTCCAGTAGCGCGCGGCCGCCGCGTCGGAGAGGTGGTCGAGGAACGGGGCGAACTCGGCGCGGACCAGGTCCCGCCCGGTCTCCAGCTTGCGCAACTCGGCGTCCTCCACCCGCATCGGCACCGGCAGCAGCAGCGGCGGGTCGTCGGGGCGTTGGCTGCGGATGGAGCGGGCCACCGCCGCCGCGCCGCGGATGCTCTGGGTGGACATGGTGAAGCAGTTGACCACCAGGTCGGGCAGTTGCACGGTGCAGATGCCGGCCACGTCGCTGAGCCCGGTGCGGCTGTCGATCAGCACCACGTCGTACTCGGCGCGCATCTGCGCGCGGACGGCGTCGATGAACGACGCGCCGCCCTGCCGCTGGTAGAAGTTGGCCCAGTCGAAGGTGCTCACCAGCCGGGAGTACGCCGTGTCCTGCTGCCCGGCGGCCACGAAGTCGATCACGCCGCCGTGGCTGAAGTCCCAGTTCAGCGAGACCGCCCTGCGCTGGATCTTGGCATGCCCGGTGAGGAGTTCCTGGGAGTCCTCGTCGCGGTTGCGTTGCATGGTGGCGATCGAGTAATCCCAGATCATCTCGATCACACCGGGGGTGGCCCGCAGTTCCTTGTCCCGCAGGAACGGATGGAAGTAGCGGTGCAGGCCCGGGGATTCCAGGTCCCAGTCGACGACCAGCACCTGCAGGCCCTGGCTGGCCAGGATCCAGGCCACGTTGGCCAGGGCCATGGTCCGGCCGGTGCCACCCTTGTACGAGTAGAACGTGACGATCTGCCCACGTGCCGTCTCGTTGACCGCCATGGCCTGCCTCCCCTAGGGACCTTCGAGGATCGGGCGTTGCCCGGTGCCGTCCGTGGGCGGCTCCTGGTAGACCGTGCCCGTGCGGTAGATCCGACCCTGCTCGACCACCAGCACGTCCTCCAGCTCCTCCTGGAAGCGGGCCGAGGTAGGGATCTCGGTACGCCACACCTCGCGGGTGTTGTGCAGCACGTGGTGCGGAAGCACCCGGGCCAGCGTGTCCCACATCTTGCGGTTGCCTCCGGACGCCGCGTCGTCCGCGGCCGTCCAGGGCACCAGCACCGGCGCCCGGGGCGCGTCCACGTCCCGGTCGTAGCCGATCAGACTGAGCCGGTAGCGCGGCAGGTCGGCCGACCAGACGTCGACCACCAGCACGACGATCTGGTTGTGCGCCCGCGCCCACTCCCGCACCGCCGCCAGGTCCTCCGCGTCCTCCACCGTCCAGCCGTAGCTCTTGGTGGTGGCGATGGCGCCGGCCCAACTGCCGATCGGCACCTCCAGCTCGGGCCGGTACGGACGCCAGTCCCGGGACACCGCGCCGTAGCGATCCTCGGCCCCGGGGCGGCTGCCGACCAGCTCGGCGGAGCTGCCGGCGACCAGCACGATGTGCACGTGCCGCGCGCTGGTGGCCCGTTGCACCGCGCCCGCCGCCGCCGGCCCGGTCTGCGTCTGCGGCCGGGCCGGTTGCCCGAAGGCGCTGGTCACCTTGGCCAGTGTCGGGCGCTGTGCCGGCCGGTGCAGGGTGTGCTCGCGGGCGGTCTGCACGATGTGCTTGGCCAGCGCGTCCACGAAGTCCTTGTACTCGTCCTCGTGCCGGCGGCGCTGTTTGAGGGTGAGCAGCCCGTCCTGGGCGTAGACCGTGCCGGTCGGGAAGTTGCGGTACTGGAAGGCCCCGACCGCCTCGGGCAACCGGTCGCAGGGAATCCACTGCACCGGCACCAGGGCCGGCGGACGGACCTGGTGCTGCCGCTCGTGCTCGTCGATCCGGTCGGCGAAGACCCGGAACTCCCGGCCGCAGTAGTCGCTGACGACGTACCGGGGGGAGGTCAGCGCGATCAGGCAGGCGCTGGTCGACAGCGCGTTGGCCAGCGTGTCCGTCCAGGTGCTGCCGAGCAGGATCTGCCCGTCGATGAAGCCCGCCTCGTGCCAGCGGACCCCGGCAAGCCCGGCCACCGCCTCGCTGAGATCGCCGAAGAACGCCTGCACCTGACCGTTGCGGTTGTCCTCTTGGGCGTAGCTCAGGAAAAAGAGTGGCACGCCCGCCTCCGCTCACGGGTTCCACGACCGGTACGCACAGTATAGGACCGTCGATGCCAGCCCAGCTGTTGCGTGATCGTCGCGGCCGACGCGCCAGGAGTCGTATGCCCGACGGTTGCGGGTCCGCCGAGGTGCGGTGCGGTGCACGGCGCGACCGGGACCGGCCGGGTCTTCGGCGGGACCCGGCCGGCCCGGCCCACGGTGCGACCCGCCCGGCCCGGTCGACGGCGCGACCGGACCGGCGCGGGCGCCCCGGTCAGGGGTAGGTGGTCAGGTACACCTGCTGGGTGGCCGCGTTCGCGGTGCCGCCGGTGTTGTTGATCACCCGGTTGATGGTGCCGACGCCGCCGAGTGAGACGGTGACCATGTTGGTGAACCGCACGTTCGGGTTGGTGGGCGCCTCGATGGCCCGGTCGGCGACGACGGCCGGGTTCACGTTGAAGTAGCAGTAGCTGCCCATCCCGAACGCCTGGTGGCTGGTGACCGAGTCGGCCACCTTGTACGCGGCGTACCCGCGGGTCGCGCCGTTCATCCAGGCCGCCTGGTTGGGCGGGTCGTACGGCATCTCGTTCTGGTAGAAGTACGTCCGCCCGCCGTTGCCGTTCCAGATGGTCTGGTACTTCTGGTAGTGCTCGACGAAGAGGCCGTACATGGTGACGTTGTCGCCGTTGACCGTGAGCCCGGTGTCGGCGGTGTTCAGCGTCCATCCGGTGGGCACGCCCTGGGCGGCGTGGTCGGCCCGCCACAGCCACATGTGGTCGCCGATCACGTTGTCGCTGTTGACGGTCAGCGTGTTGGTGGCCTTGCCGACGTGCGGCCCGCCGATGCGGAAGAAGACGTCGTGCAGCGAGGTCGGGTTCGCGGCGTGGCTCGCCGCCGAACCGGCCGGGCCGACCTCCATCAGCACCGGCGAGTTGGTCGTGCCGGCCTCGAACATGATGCCGGCCACCTTGACACCGTCCACGTCGGCCACCCGCATCCCGACGCTGCCGTTGTCGGCCTGGATGGTGGCCAGGCCGAGGCCGAGGACCACCGTGTCGGCCCGGTTGACCTGGATCGGCTCGGTGACGCGGTGCACGCCCGGGGTGAAGAGCAGGTGCTTGCCCTGGGCCAGGGCCGCGTTGATGGTGGCCGCGCTGGTGCCCTGCTGGACGACGAAGAACTGCGACAGCGAGATCGAGGAGCCGGCCGGGGTCTTGTTGTACCAGCTCGTGCCGGTCGAGTTGCTGCGCAGCGCCGGCACGAAGACCCGGTACTCACCGGTGCCGTCCACGTAGAGGAACGGCTTCTCGCGTACCTGCGGGGTCTGCGGGATGACGGTGTGCGACGGGTTGGGGAAGTGCGGTGGCGGTGCGCCGTTGACGCCCTGGAAGACCATGTTCCAGACCGAGCCGGTCCAGCCGTTGCCGAACTCGCTGTTGCGCGAGTACCACTGCTGCTGCGAACCGGAGACCACCAGGCCGTCGATGCGGGTGTCGGCCATCAGGCCGCCGCTGGACCAGCCGTCGCCGCCGTTCCACAGCTGGATCTGGTTCTGCGCGCCGCGCAGGTGCATCCGCCGGTACGGCGCCGCCTGGGACACCGCCCAGCGCTCCACGGTCTGCCCGGCGGGCAGGGTGACCGAGAGGTTCTCGGCGGCCCGCCAGAAGTTCTGGGTGGCGTTGCCGCCGAACCAGAAGGCCTCGGCGCGGACGTGGCCGTTGAGGTTGACGTCGTCCGGGCTCATGCCCAGGCCGGCGACCTGGGTGAAGAAGCCGAGGTTGACGTCGGCCGTGTAGGTGCCCGGCTTGAACAGCACCGCGTAGCGCTGCGGGCCGAACTGGTTCGTCTCCTGCTGGGTGAACAGCGTGTTCAGTCGACTCTGGATGGTGGAGGTGGGGGTGCTCGGGTCGAAGACGAAGGTGTTCGGCCCGAGGTTCGGGTTGCGCGGGTCGGTCGGATCGACCGGCGGCTCGGTGGTCCCGCCGGTCGTGTTCACGGCCAGCTCCCACAGCGAGTAGCCGTAGGCGGTGCCCCGAACAGTGCCGTACATCCGCAGGTACCGGCCACTGCCGGCGACGGTGAGGGTCTGGGTGCCGCCGGTGCCGGTGGTGGTCGAGTAGATGGTGGTCCAGGTGGTGCCGTCGGCCGAGGTCTGGAGCTGGAAGGCCCGGGCGTACGCGGCCTCCCAGGTGAGCACCACCCGGCAGATCGAGCGCGTGCTGCCGAGGTCGACGCGCAGCCACTGCGGGTCGCTGGCGGCGCTGGCCCACCGGGTGCCCGGGTTGCCGTCGACCGCCGCGGATGCCGCGAGGCCGGCATCCTGACTGGACGAGGCGGTCGCCGGGCTGCCCTGCGCGACGTTGGTGCTGCCGCAGGTGGGCGTGCTGCCGCCGATCTCGCCGTAGACCTGGAACTCCCAGAGCGAGTAGCCGTAGCCGGTGGCGCGGGCGGTGCCGTACATCCGCACGTACCGCCCGGCGCCGGTGACGGTGAGGGTCTGGGTGCCGCCGGTGCCGGCGGTGGTGTTGTAGATGGAGGTCCAGGTGGCGCCGTCGTCGGAGGTCTGGAGCTGGAAGGCGCGGGCGTAGGCGCCCTCCCACTGCAGCGTCACCTGGCTCAGGGTGGCCCGGGCGCCCAGGTCGACCTGGATCCACTGGGGGTCGCTGAACGCGCTGGCCCACCGGGTGCCGGTGTTGCCGTCGACGGCGGCGCCGGCCGGGGTGCCGGCGTTCTCGGTGGACGAGGCGGTGGCCGGGCGGCCCTGCGAGAGCAGGGTGGGGGCGGCCTGCGCCGGTGTCGTGGCGCCGGTCGGGGTCAGAGCCGCGACCAGGGCCACGGTGAGCCCGAGAAGCAGGTGCCGGATGGCACGCCGGGGACGCGGGCGTGCGGATGTAACACGAGATGTCATGACATCGCCTGTCGATAGGGGGTTACGGACGACGCTTGGGTGGGGTCGGGGCTCGCCCGTGGGTGCGGTTGGAGGATTGCCGCCGACGCGGCGCCGCGGGGCGGAGAGCGCTCTCGTAGGAGTGTTGCGGCGAGATTGCGACGGCGTCAAGACATCGATCTATAACACTGTTATTTATCCCGAAGGTTTGTTGTGGGCGTTTTGCCCGTCAGCGACGTACGCCACCTTCGGTGAGGAACCGGGCGATCGGCAGCGTGGCGGCCCCCAACGCCACCGCGTCCACCCCGAGCCGGCACAGCTCGATCGACGCCTGCTCGTACGGCTGGCGCAGCGCCTGCCGACCGGCGGCGTCCCGGACGGCGGGCAGCAGGTCGCCCAGCGCCATCGCCGCCCAGCCGCCGAGCACCACCCGCTCCGGGTTGAACAGGTTGATCAGGTTCGCCACCCCGGCGCCGAGGTAGCCGGCGGTGTCGTCCAGCACCCGACGGGCGGTGGCCGAGGTTTCGGCTGCGGCCACCAGGGCGGCGAGCTGGGACTCCTCGTCCTCGCCCGGCACCGGGCGGCCCTCCCGCGCCTCCCGGTAACGGTCGATGATCGCCTCCGCGCCGACGTACGCCTCGAGGCAGCCGCGCGCGCCGCACCGGCAGACCCGGCCCCCGTACACCAGGGTGGTGTGCCCCCACTCCCCCGCGCTGCTGGACGCGCCCCGGTAGGTGGCGCCGTTGGTCACCACCGACGCGCCCACGCCGGAGCCGACCAGCGCGAAGACGGCGTGCCGGGCGCCCCGGCCGGCGCCGAACCACATCTCGGCCTGACCGAGGGTCTTCGCGCCGTTGTCGATGTGCAGCGGCAGGTCGGTGCCGGCACCGATGAGGCGCTCCAACGGCACCCGGTCCCAGCCCAGGGCCTGGGCGTGCACCACGGCCTGGGCGCCCTGTTCGACCACGCCGGAGACGCCGATGCCGACGCCGAGCACGTCGGCCGGGGTCACCCCGGCCTGGCCGGTGACCGCGTCGATGCCGGCCAGCACGTGCCCGGCGACCACGTCGGGCTCGGTACGGGCCGGGTCGAGCGGGTACTCGACGCTGGCCAGAAGGGTCATCGCGAAGTCGAACAGCTCGACCCGCACCCGGGTCTCGCCCACGTCCACCCCGACGACGAAGGCGAACCGGGGCGCGACGCGCAGCAGCATGCTGGGCCGGCCACCGTCGGACTCGGCGGCGCCCGCCTCGGCGACCAGCCCCTCGTCGATCAGGTCGGCAACCACGTTGCTGACCGCCGGCTGGCTCAGCCCGGTGCTGCGCACCAGGTCCTGGCGGGTGAGCGGAGCGTCGAGGAAGAGCTTCGTCAGCAGGGCGGACCTGTTGCGCAGCCGGACGCTCCGGTTGGTGGCTCGCGCCAGCTCCACTCGGCACCTCGATCCCGTCGGTCGTTCGAGCGACTGTAACCGCCCTGTGCTTGACGACCCACTGGACAACTACTTTAATGACGACATTCATTAAGCCGTGATGTAACTCCTGGGAAACGCCGACGGACCACCGACGGCGCACCCCGAAACCCCGTCCGCAGCCGGCCCTCCGTCGCCCACACCCCTATCGACGACGGAGGTCGGCGGACCCCCACCACGTACCGGAAGGGCTGACCGTGTCGAGACGACACCTCGGGATATTCACCGCCGCCGTACTGGCTGCCGCCTCGCTGACCGCCTGCGGCGGCGGCTCCGGCGACGACTCCGCCGGATCGAGCAAGACCCTCACCTACTGGGCCAGCAACCAGGGCGCCAGCCTGGAGGCCGACAAGACGATCCTCCAGCCGGAGCTGGACAAGTTCGAGAAGCAGACCGGCATCAAGGTCAACGTCGAGGTGGTCCCCTGGTCGGACCTGCTCAACCGGCTGCTCGCCGCCGCCGCGTCGGGCAAGGGCCCGGACGTGGTGAACATCGGCAACACCTGGTCGGCGTCGCTGCAGGCGACCGGCGCGCTGGTCGAGTTCGACGACGCCACGCTGCAGGCCGTCGGCGGCAAGGACCGGATCGTGCCCGCCGCGCTCGCCGCCGCCGGCGCCCCCGGCAAGCCGCCGGCCGCCGTGCCGCTCTACAGCATGGCGTACAGCCTGTACTACAACAAGAAGTCGTTCGCCGACGCCGGCATCACCGCCCCGCCGACCACGTGGGAGCAGCTCGCCGAGTACGGCAAGAAGCTGAGCACCGGCGGCAAGTGGGGCCTGGCGATCGAGGGGGCCAACCCGTCGGAGAACGCCCACCACGCGTTCACCTTCAGCCAGCAGTACGGCGGCGAGTGGTTCGACTCGGCCGGCAAGCCGACCTTCGACACCCCGCAGAACGTCTCGGCGATCAAGCGGTACATCGACTTCATGGCCGCCGACAAGATCACCAACCCGAGCAACGCCGAGTACGCGCAGAACCAGTCGGTCTCCGACTTCGCCAACGGCAAGGCCGCCATGCTCCTGTGGCAGTCCGCCGGGTCGAACCTGAAGACGCAGAACATGCCCGCCGACGCGTACGGGGTGGCCCCGGTGCCGTTCCTGGCCAGCCCGCCGGCCGGCGGCAAGAAGGTCAACAGCATGGTCGCCGGGATCAACATGGCGGTCTTCAAGCACACCAAGAACCGTGACGGCGCGCTGAGCTTCGTGAAGTTCATGACCAGCGACGAGGAGCAGACGATCCTCAACCGCACGTACGGCTCGCTGCCGGCGGTGAAGACCGCGGCCTCCGACCCGGCGTTCAGCGCCCCGGAGCAGAAGACCATCCAGGAGACCCTGGTCACCACCGCGGCCCCGCTGCCGCAGGTGCCCGAGGAGAGCACCTTCGAGACCCTGGTCGGCACCGCGATGAAGGAGTTGTTCGCCGACGCGGCGAGCGGAAAGCCCGTCACCGAGGCGTCGGTGAAGGCGAAGCTGACCGACGCGCAGCAGAAGATGCGCTGACCCACGCGTCATCGGTGGCCGTGGTCGGGTGAGGAGCCCGGCCACGGCCACCGCCTCCGAGAGGACCCCGATGGCAACCAGCACCACCGCGCCGGACGCCGGACGGCGCGAACCCCGGGCCGGGTCACCCGCCCGGAAGGCCGCTCGCCGGCCCCGCGGCCCCCGCCGCTCACTCCTGCCGTACCTGCTGCTCGCACCGGCCGTCGTGCTGGAACTCGCCATCCACGTGATCCCGATGGTGGTCGGGGTCTGGATGAGCCTGCTGGAGCTGACCCAGTTCCACATCCGCAACTGGTCCACCGCGCCCTTCGTCGGGCTGGAGAACTACCGCGCCACGCTCGACCTGAACAGCGCCGCCGGCAAGGAACTGCTGCACTCGTTCTGGGTCACCCTGGTCTACAGCCTGCTCTCGGTCGGGTTCGCCTGGCTGCTCGGCATGGCGGCCGCCGTCGTGCTGCAACGGCCGTTCCGCGGTCGGGCGATCCTGCGGGCGCTCTTCCTCACCCCGTACGCCCTACCGGTCTACACCGCCGTGATCACCTGGAGCTTCCTGCTCCAGCGGGACACCGGCCTGGTCAACCACGTGCTGGTCGACCAGCTCGGGCTGATGAACGACCGGCCGTTCTGGCTGATCGGTGACAACAGCTTCTGGTCGCTGCTGGTCGTGTCGGTCTGGCGCAACTGGCCGTTCGCCTTCCTCTGCCTGATGGCCGGCCTGCAGAACGTCCCCGGCGAGATGTACGAGGCCGCCGCGATCGACGGCGCCGGGTTCTGGCGTCGACTGCGCTCGGTCACCCTGCCCATGCTGCGGCCGGTGAACCTGGTGCTGCTGCTGGTGCTGTTCCTCTGGACCTTCAACGACTTCAACACCCCGTACGTGTTGTTCGGCGGCTCCGCCCCCGAGCAGGCCGACCTCATCTCCATCCACATCTACCGCAGCTCCTTCAAGACCTGGGACTTCGGCTCGGGCTCGGCGATGTCGGTGGCGCTGCTGCTGTTCCTGCTGGTCGTCTCGGCCGCGTACCTGCTGATCACCAACCGCCGGAGGGACGACCATGCGTGAGACCGCTGGTGAGCGCTGGGGCCGGCGCATCGTGCTGACCCTGCTCACCCTCTTCGTGACCATCCCGCTCTACGTGATGGTCACCTCCGCGGCGAAGCCGCTGCAGGACGTGCAGAACGGCTTCACCTGGTGGCCCAGCCGGCCCACCCTGCAACCGTTCGTCGACATGTGGAGCACGGTGCCGCTGGCCCGCTACCTGGTGAACAGTCTGGTGGTGTCGAGCATCGCGGCGATCTGCTCGGTCGCGGTGGCGATCTTCGCCGCGTTCGCGGTCAGTCGCTACCGGTTCCGCGGCCGCGGGGTCTTCTCGGTGACGGTCCTGTCCACCCAGATGTTCCCCGGCATCCTGTTCCTGCTGCCGCTGTTCCTCATCTACGTCAACCTGGGCAACGCCACCGGCGTCGAGCTGTACGCCAGCCGTACCGGTCTGGTGATCACCTACCTCACCTTCTCGCTGCCGTTCTCGATCTGGATGCTGGTCGGCTACTTCGACTCGATCCCCCGAGGGCTCGACGAGGCCGCCCAGGTCGACGGGGCCGGCCCGCTGCGCATCCTGTTCCGGGTCATCCTCCCGGCCGCCGTGCCCGGCGTGGTCGCGGTCACCGTGTACGCGTTCATGACCGCCTGGGGTGAGGTGCTCTTCGCGTCGGTGATGACCGACGAGGGCAGCCGCACCCTGGCCGTCGGCCTGCAGGGCTACTCCACCCAGTTCAACGTCTACTGGAACCAGGTGATGGCCGCCTCGCTGGTGGTCAGCATCCCGGTCGTCGCCGGCTTCCTTGCCCTGCAGCGCTACTTCGTCGCCGGCCTCACCGCCGGCGCTGTCAAGTGAGTCATTCGAACCCAGAGGAGAACCGACCCGTGCCGGACCTGTCCAAGCTGCCGCCCGACTTTCTCTGGGGTGTCGCCACGGCGGCGTACCAGATCGAGGGGGCCGTCGACGTCGACGGCCGGGCGCCGTCCATCTGGGACACCTTCTCGGCGACCCCCGGCAACGTCGACAACGGCGACACCGGCGCGGTGGCCTGCGACCACTACCACCGGTGGCCGGAGGACTTCGCGCTGCTGCGCCGGCTCGGCGTCGACGCGTACCGGTTCTCGGTGGCCTGGCCTCGGGTGATGCCCGACGGCGTCGGCCGGGTCAACCCCGCCGGGTTGGACTTCTACGACCGGCTGGTCGACACGCTGCTCGCCGACGGGATCCGACCGTTCGTCACGCTCTACCACTGGGACCTGCCGCAGGTGCTGCAGGACCGGGGCGGCTGGCCGGAGCGCTCCACCGCCGAGGCGTTCGCCGACTACGCGGCGGTGGTCGCCGGCCGCCTCGGCGACCGGGTGGCCGACTGGAACACCGTCAACGAGCCGCTCTGCGTGTGCTGGATCGGGCACCTGGAGGGGCGGATGGCCCCGGGCGAGCGGGACCTGACCCGCGCGGTGCACGCCTCACACCACGTGCTGCTCGGGCACGGCCTGGCCACCCAGGCCATCCGCGCCAACGCCGCCCGACCGGCCTCGGTGGGTCTGGTGCTCAACCTCAGCCCGATCGAGCCGGCGACCGACCGGCCCGAGGACGTCGCGGCGGCCCGGCGGGCCGACGGACACGTCAACCGCTGGTGGCTGGACCCGGTGCACGGGCGCGGCTACCCCGCCGACATGGTCGCCACGTACGGGGTCGAGCCGCCGGTGCGTGGCGACGACCTGTCGGTCATCGCCACGCCCACCGACTTCCTCGGGGTGAACTACTACTTCCGCCAGGTGGTGGCCGACGACCCG
The DNA here is from genome assembly GCF_052601155.1 of Micromonospora yongxingensis. Lineage (NCBI taxonomy): Bacteria > Bacillati > Actinomycetota > Actinomycetes > Micromonosporales > Micromonosporaceae > Micromonospora > Micromonospora yongxingensis. Next base: position 19,768 of record NZ_JBQXEO010000008.1, on the reverse strand, counting down.
ACCGGGCCGCCGCCGTACGCCCGACAGGTGCCGGTGCCCGGCTCGGTGGAGACGGCCATGGGCTGGGAGATGTACCCGGCGGGACTGGAGCGGCTGCTCGTCGAGGTCAACGAGGAGTACCGGCCGGGCCGGATCATCGTCACGGAGAGCGGTTCCGCCTGGCCGGACGAGGTCACGGCGGACGGCACGGTCGAGGACAAGGAGCGCACCGACCACCTGGAGCAGCACCTGGCGGCCTGCGCGTCGGCGGTGGCCCGGGGCGTGCCGCTGGACGGCTACTTCGTCTGGTCCCTGTTGGACAACTTCGAGTGGGCGTACGGCTACGACAAGCGCTTCGGCCTGGTGCACGTCGACTACGCCACCCAGCGCCGGACGGTGAAGGCGAGCGGCCTGCGCTACGCCGAACTGATCCGCGCCCACCAGCGCGTCGCCGGTGCGACCGGGACCGCCACACCGGTGGCCTGAACGGGGGCCGGCGAGGCCGGGGCACCCTGGGCGCCGCGTCGTGCGGCGCCCAGGGAGTTCCGACTCCGCGCCCGGTGCTCAGTCCAGGAGGCGGCGGGCCAGCGACGGCGGCGGCCGGCCGGCGAGCAGCCAACCGGCGCCGGCGGCGAGCAACGGCAGCCCGGCGGTGATCGCGGCGAGGTGCGCGACGGGCACGGCGCCGAGCGGGTCGAGGTCCCGGTGCAGGGCACCGGCCAGCGCCAGGTAGGCGCCGGCCACACCGAGCACGGCACCGAGCAGGGCGAGCGCTCCGGCGGTGGTGGCGGTGAGCGTCCGACGTACCCGCCTCGGCGCGCCCGTCGCGGTCAGCGTGCGCAGGTCCGCCGCCGCCTCGCCGCGGATGAGGCCGACGGTCGTCGCCAACACCCCGAGAGCGAGCAGGGCGCCGGCGATGGTCGCGCCGGTCCGCAGCGCGGTCAACGAACTCTGCTCCCTGCGCGACTCGACGGTGAGCCCGGCCGCGGCGGCCAGGTCCCGGGCCGTGGCCAGTTGCGCGTCGGTGAGGGCGTGGTCGGCCGCGAGGAACCAACCGACCCGCGCCGGCTGCCAGCCGTGCCGGTCCAGCGCGGCGGGCGTGATGAGCGAGTCGGGCAGCCCCGTGTAGCCGGAGCGGGGCAGGGCGCGCACGGTCGGCCGGACGCCCCGGGCGGGGATGTTCAGCAGCGCCAGCTCACCGGTGCGGGTGGTGAGGACGTCCGTCCCGGCGTCGACCGCCGTGCCGGCCGCGCCGTTCAGCCGGAGCAGGCCGGGGTTGACCACGTAGAGCGGGTGGGACGTCGTCGAGCGGCCGGCCGCGGCCGGGGGGCCGATCTCGACGGCCGGGTGGCCGCTCGATCTCCCCTCCCGGCCCAGGTCGGTGTACGAGGCCACCACCGCCATGTCCAGCGGGATGACGGTCGTCGCGCCGACGGTGGCCGCGATGGTGTCGGTTTGGGCCTGGAGGGCGGCGAGTTCGGCCGCCGTGCGCTCGGGAATCACCGGCTCCGGCTGGCCGATCCGGATCAGCAGCTGACTGTCGGCCAGGTTGCCCAGACCGGCCGCCTGCTGCGTGCGGTACTCGGCGGCGGAGGAGCCCACCACGATCGCCGCCGAGAGGCCGGCAGCCAGACTGATCGCGGCGAGCGCCGCGCCGGCCCGAACGCGGTACCGGGCCAGGTCGGCCAGGGCGAGCCGGACGGCCACCGGCAGGCCACCCCGGGCCGCCGCCAGCGCCGGGATGGTCAGCGGGCTGACGAGCAGCACGCCGAGCACCGTGCCGACACTGCCCGCGACGATGAGCAACGGGTTCGATCCGTCGGAGAGCACCAGCGCGGTGAGGCCGGCGGCGAGCAGAGCGGCCGCCGCCACGGCGGTCCGCCGCGCCGGCGGCGGAATCGGCGGCCGGGCCGACAAGGCGTTCACGATCGGGGTACGCGCCACCGCGCGGGCCGGCCACCAGGCGGCGGCGGTGGCGGTGGCCACGGCCAGCAGCATGCCCGCGCCGATGGTGAGCCAGGGCAGGTCGAGCCGGCCGATGCGGTGCCCGGCGGCGGTCTCCACGAAGCCTGCGGTGATCAACCAGGCGACGATCCCGACGGCGGTGCCGCCGAGCGCGGCGACCACCCCGACCGCCGCGCCATTGACCAGCAGCACCAGCCGCAGGTGCCGGCGGGTGGCGCCCATGGCCGCCAGCATGCCGAGCTGACGCAGCCGGCGGTGCGCCAGCACCACGAACCCGGCGGCCGCCACGAGCGACACCAGCAGCAGGCCGACGGTGGCCAGCGCCAGCGCGGCGATCGTGAGCGTGGTGCGCTCGGCCGTCGGCCGGGCCTCGCGCACCAGCGGGCCGTCGACCGTCTGCCGGAAGGCCTCCATCTTGTCGCGGTCGCCGGCCACCAGAACCGTCACCGACTGGGGCCGGCCGGCGTGCGCCGGGTCGGTGAGGGCGAACTCGTCGTGCAGGTCCGCCGGGTTCTCCACCACGCCGACGACCAGGCGGTCGGTGTCGCCGATGCGCACCGGCCTGCCGAGGTCGGCACGCAGGGCTCGCGCCACCCCGTCGGTGACCGCCACCTCGGCGGGCCCGGTCGGGTAGCGGCCCTGCCGCAGGGCGAGCATCGGGCCGCCGTACGCGCCGGCCGGATCCTGCGCACGGACGTCGACCGGGTCGAACAGCCCGGGCACCGACACGTGCCGGTGACCGATCACGTCGACCGTGCCGAACCACGCCCGGGCGGCGGCGACCCGCCCGTCCAGCGCGGCCGGGTCGTCGCCGGGGATCCGGAGCAGCTGGTCGGCGCGGCCGAAGGTGGCGTCGCTCGACGCGGCCAGGTTCCAGGTCGCCGCCAGGCCGAAGGTCGCGCCGCTGACGGCGACGGTGAGCAGCGCGATGGCCAGCAGTTGCTGCCGCCACTCGCGGCGGAACAGCCGTACGGCCCAGCGGACCACGGCGCGGCGGGCTGCGAGGCCGCCGCCGGCGGGCCGGCTGCGGTCCGGGTCGGGGGTCACGGGGTGGGGTCCGAGGCGAGCAGGGCGTCCGGGCCGGCCGGCGGGGCGGTCTGGTCGACGACCCGCCCGTCCCGAATGAAGATCACCCGATCGGCCCAGGACGCGAGTTGGGCGTCGTGGGTGACCATCACTCCGGCGATGCCGCGTTTGCAGGCTGCTCGGAGCATCCGCAGGACGGCTTCGCCGTTGGCGGCGTCGAGGGCGCCGGTGGGCTCGTCGGCGAGCAGCAGCTGCCGGTCCCCCACCACGGCCCGGGCGATGGCGACCCGTTGGCGCTCGCCGCCGGAGAGGTCGTCGGGGTAGTGGCCGGCCCGGTCGGTCAGCCCCAGCTCGTCGAGGACCTGGAGGGCGGCGGCGCGGGCCGGACGCGCGGACATGCCGTCCAGTTCCAGGGGCAGGGCCACGTTCTCGACGGCGGAGAGGCCGGCCAGCAGGTTGAGGTCCTGGAAGACGAAGCCGAGCGACCGGCGACGCAGCCGGGCGGTGGCGTCGGCGGAGAGTGTGGAGAGGTCGGAGCCGCAGACGGTCACCTGGCCGGTGGTGGGCTCCTCCAGGGTGCCGGCGATGGTGAGCAGGGTGCTCTTGCCCGAGCCGCTGGGGCCCATCACCGCCACCAGTTCACCGGCGACCACGTCGAGGTCGACCGCGCGCAGGGCGTGCACGGCGGCGGCGCCGGATCCGTGCACCTTGGACACCTGCCGCAGGCTCAGCACGACGCTCATCGGCGGGCTCCCGCAGCCCGGTCCCCGGTCCGCCCCGTCGGGCGCGCGTCCTGGGCGTCTGCGGCCGGCGAGCTGTCTGCGGCCGGTGCGCTGGGCGTGGGCCGGGTCGGGTGACTGCGCAGTCGGGCGTCCGCGGCGTCCAACCAGCGGACGACCGCCTCCAGCCGGAACAGCTCGGCGTCGACGACGAGACCGAGGCCGATGTCCTCCGGTGCCGCGTCGGCCTTGAGGTGGGTGTAGCGCTGCATCTCCTCGACGGTCCGCCGCCGGTGGGCCTGGAGGATCTCGGTGACGTCCACCTGTGTCAGGCGGATCGCCACCTGCACCTTCATCACCAGCTCGTCGCGGGGCGGGGGTCCCGCCCGCGGCGGCGTACGCAGCCAGCTGTGCAGCTCCCGCTCGCCGTCGGCGGTGAGCCGGTAGCGCTTCTGCGCGCCGTCGCGGCCGGCGTCGTCGGACTCGACGTGTCCCTCGCGCTCCAGGCGTTGCAGGGTGGTGTAGACCTGCCCGACGTTGAGTGGCCAGACCTCACCGGTGCGCGCCTCGAACTCCTGACGGAGCTGGAGACCGTACTTCGGTGCCTCGCTGAGCAGCGCCAGCATGGCGTGGCGGATGCTCACGAACCATCACCCAGGGTTAGCATACTCGGTATAATACACAGTATTATCGCGCCCGGGTGCCCCGTCGGACGTCCGTCCACAGTCGCCCTCTCATTCGGGACAAACCGCCGCCCACCGGTCCCGTCGGCGGTTAGCCTTCCCCAATGGCCGCAGCAGCCGACGAGGTCGAGCAGCCCGACACCGGGCCACGCATGTCCGACACCGACCGGCTGACCGCGTTCAGCGACGGTGTCTTCGCCATCGTCATCACGCTGCTGGTCATCGAGCTGCGGGTGCCGGAGTACCACGAGGGCGAGTTGCTGACGGGGCTGCTGGACGAAGGAGCGTCCTACCTGGCCTTCGTGGTGTCCTTCATCTACATCGGGGTGCTCTGGCTCAACCACCACGCGCTGGTCCGGCTGATTCGCGGCACCACCCTCGCGCTGAGCTGGATCAACCTCGGCATTCTCTTCGGCGCGGTGATCATCCCGTTTCCCACCGCCGTGCTGGCGTCCGCGTTCACCCACGGCGACACCGCCGACCGCCGCGCTGCCGTCGCCCTGTACGCGCTGGCCGCCGCCCTGATGTCGGCCCCCTGGTTGGTGTTCTTCGGCTACCTGCGCCGTCACCCGGTGCTGCTCCGGCGCGGGGTCAGTCCGGAGTACGTGCAGGCGCAGCGGCTGCGGCCGGTCACCGGCCTGGTCCTCTACGGGCTGAGCGGCCTGCTCGGCTGGTTCGTCAACCCACTGCTGGGCCTGATCGGCGTCATCGTCATGGTCATGTACCACGCGTTCACCAGCGAAGGGCTGCGCCGGCGACGGGCCGCAGGTCGCTGACCCTCCGGATCCGGCGCCCGCGCGGCCGCTCAGACCCGCGGCAGGTCCGCCGGGGTGTCCACGTCGACCGGCGAGCCGAGGTCGTCGCACGGCACCCGCACCACCAGATCCGGACGGGCACGCAACAGGTCGCGGGCGCCCCGGTCGCCGACGGCGTACCGGTCCAGCAGCGGCCAGGTCGCGCGGCCCAGCAGCACCGGATGCCCCGGCCGGCCCGCGTAGGTCGCGATCGCCACGACGGCGCCACCGGCGTGGGCAGCTCGGACCCGGCGGATCGCGAGCGGGCTGAGCAGCGGCTGGTCCACGAGGGCCACCACGGCTGCCGACACGTCGGCCGGGAGCGAGGCGAGGCCCCGGCGCAACGACGAGCCCAGCCCCTCCTGCCAGCCGTCGTGGCGCACCGGCACCGCGCCGGGCAGGTCGGGCAGCTCGTCCGCGCCAGCGCCGAGCACCACGTGCACCGGCGCGCAGCCGCCGTCGCGCAGCAGCCGGATCCCGCGCCGCGCCAGCGGCTCCCCGGCCAGCTCGACCAGCGCCTTGGGCCGGCCGTAGCGTCGGCCGGCGCCCGCCGCCAGCAGCAGCCCGGCGGTGACCGGCAGCTCAGGCACGACGTCCCCTCTCGCGCAAAGCTCCATGGGTTATTCGCCCGTATTTGTACCGGTAAAGCTACTCTGGGTCGGTGCAGGACAGACCGGAGAGCGAGACGACCACCGACGAGCGACACTCGTCCCGGGTGACGTTCGAGGTCAACGGCACACACCGGGAGCTGACCCTGGACAACCGCACCACGCTGCTGGACACGCTGCGCGAACGGCTCGGCCTGATCGGGGCGAAGAAGGGCTGCGACCACGGCCAGTGTGGCTCCTGCACCGTGCTGCTGGACGGCCGCCGGGTGAAGAGCTGCCTCGTCTTCGCGGTCACCCTGGACGGCCGGTCCGTGCTCACCGTGGAAGGGCTGGCCGGGCCGGACGAGCTGTCACCCCTCCAGGCCGCCTTCGTCGCGCACGACGCGTTCCAGTGCGGCTACTGCACCCCCGGCCAGCTCTGCTCCGCCCGCGGCATGCTCGACGAGGTCGCCAAGGGCTGGCCCAGTGCGGTCACCGACGACCTCACCACCCCGGCCGAGCTGACCGACGCGGAGATCCGCGAGCGGATGGCGGGCAACCTGTGCCGGTGCGCCGCGTACCCGCACATCGTCGCCGCCGTACGCGAGACGGCGGCGACGACGTGAGGCCGTTCCGCTACCACCGGCCGGCCGACGTGGCCGAGGCCGTCGCCGTGCTGGCCGCCGAGCCGCAGGCGGCGTACCTGGCCGGCGGGACGAACCTGGTGGACCTCATGAAGCTCGGGGTGCAGCGACCCGACCTGCTGGTGGACGTGACCCGGCTGCCGCTGGACGCCGTCGCGGAGCTGCCCGACGGGGGGCTGCGGATCGGCGCGACGGTCCCCAACAGCGACCTCGCCGCCCACCCGGTGGTCCGCCGCGACTACCCGGTGCTGGCGCGCGCCCTGCTCGCCGCCGCCTCCGGACAGCTGCGCAACGTGGCCACCACCGGCGGCAACCTGCTGCAACGCACCCGCTGCGTCTACTTCCAGGACACCGGCAAGGCGTGCAACAAGCGTGAACCGGGCAGCGGTTGCGCCGCCCGGCACGGGCAGAACCGGGACCTGGCCGTACTGGACTGGTCCGAGCAGTGCGTGGCCACCCACCCCTCGGACCTCGCCGTCGCGCTGGCCGCACTCGACGCCGTGGTGGAGGTGCACGAGGCCGGCGGCGCCCGGGACGTGCCCCTCGCCGCCCTGCACCGCTCGCCCGGCGAACATCCGGAGCGGGAGACCACCCTGGCGCGGGGCGCGCTGATCACCGCCGTGCGACTGCCGGCGCTGCCGGCCGCCCGCCGCTCGACATACCTCAAGGTGCGGGACCGGGCCTCGTTCGCCTTCGCCGTCGGCTCGGTGGCCGCCGTCCTGGACCTCGACGGCGACGTGGTCCGCGACGTCCGCCTGGCGTACGGGGCGGTGGCGCACCGGCCGTGGCGGGCCTACCGGGCCGAGAAGGAGCTGCGGGGCCGGCCGTTCAGCCCGGAGCTGGCGGCCCGGGCCGCCGACGCCGAGCTGGCCGAGGCACGCCCGTTGCGCCACAACGGCTTCAAGCTGCCGCTGACCCGGGCCATCACGGTGCGGGCGCTCACCGAACTGGCCCAGGGGACGCCGTCGTGAGCGCCGGTGCGGTCGGCCGGGCCTACCCCCGGCTGGAGGGGCGGGAAAAGGTCACCGGCGCGGCCCGGTACGCGGTGGAGTACCCGGTGGACGACGTCAGCTACGGCTTTGCGGTGCCGGCCGCGGTGGTCCGCGGCCGGATCACCCGGGTCGACGCGGCGCCGGCGCTCGCGCTGCCCGGCGTGCTGGCCGTGGTGCACCACGGCAACGCGGCACGGCTGGCGCCCGGGTCGGACCGGGAACTCTGGCTGTTGCAGGAGCCCGTGGTGCACTACCGGGGACAGTTCGTCGCGGTGGTCGTGGCCACCAGCGTGGAGGCCGCCCGGGAGGGCGCCCGGCTGGTCCGGATCGACTACGACGCGGGGCCGCACAGCACCGTGCTCACCTCCGATCATCCCGGCCTGTACCGGCCGGACCACGTCAACCCCAGCTACCCGACGGACACCGCCGAGGGCGACTTCGACGCCGGGTACGCGGCCGCCCCGGTACGGATGGACGCCACGTACCGGACGCCGGCGTACCACAACAACCCGATGGAGCCGCACGCCACGACCGCCCAGTGGCGCGACGGGCGGCTGGTGGTGCACGACTCCAACCAGGGCGCCTCGCCGGTGCAGGCCACCCTGTCGGAGCTGTTCGGGATGCCCCGGGACGCGGTCCGGGTGATCACCGAGCACGTCGGCGGTGGCTTCGGCAGCAAGGGGTACGCCAAGGCGGCGGTCGTGCTGGCCGCGCTGGCGGCCCGGCAGGTGGACCGGCCGGTCCGGCTGGCGCTGACCCGGCAGCAGCTGTTCGGCCCGATCGGCTACCGCACCCCCACCATCCAGCGGGTCCGGCTCGCCGCCGACACCGACGGGCGGCTCACCGCGATCTGCCACGACGCGATCAGCCAGACCTCGACCCTGCACGAGTTCGCCGAGCAGACGGCCGTCTACACGCGCAGCATGTACGCCGCACCGCACCGGCGCACCACCCACCGGCTGGTCCGCCTCGACGTGCCCACGCCGTTCTGGATGCGCGCCCCCGGCGAGTGCCCCGGCGCGTACGCCCTGGAGTCGGCGATGGACGAGCTGGCCGCCGCCGTCGGCATCGACCCGGTGGAACTGCGGATCCGCAACGACCCGGCGGTCGACCCCGACCTGGGGCAGCCGTTCAGCAGCCGCAACCTGGTGGCCTGCCTGCGGGAGGGCGCCCAGCGGTTCGGCTGGGCGGACCGCGATCCCACGCCCCGGAGCCGGCGCGACGGACGCTGGCTGGTCGGCTCCGGGGTCGCCGGGTCCAGCTACCCGGCCCGCGCCCGGGCGGCTGCGGCGGCGGCCACCGCGCGGAGCGACGGTGGCTTCCTGGTCCGGATCAACGCCACCGACATCGGCACCGGCGCGCGGACAGCCCTCTGGCAGGTGGCGGCCGACGCCCTGGCGGTGCCACCGGAGCGGGTGGAGATCCGGATCGGCGACAGCGACCTGCCCCCGGCCGGGGTGGCGGGCGGCTCGATGGGCACCGCCTCGTGGAGCTGGGCGGTGATCCGCGTCTGTGAGGCTCTGCGCGAGAAGCTGCGGGACGTCCCCGGCGGGGTGCCGACCGACGGCGAGGTGACCGCCGAGGCGAGCACCGCCGACGAGGTGCGCGAGCAGGCCGAGCTGCCCCGGTACGCGTACGGGGCGCAGTTCGTCGAGGTCCGCGTGGACGCGGACACCGGCGAGGTGCGGGTGAACCGGATGCTCGGGGTGTTCGCCGCCGGGCGGGTGGTCAACCCGACGACCGCGCGCAGCCAGCTCATCGGCGGCATGACGATGGGGATCTCGATGGCCCTGCACGAGGAGGGTGTCCTCGACGAGCGGTACGGCGACTGGGTCAACCACGACCTGGCCACGTACCACATCACCGGGTGCGCCGACGTGGAGCGGATCGAGGCGCACTGGATCGACGAGCAGGACGCCCAGTTGAACCCGGCCGGCGTGAAGGGGATCGGTGAGATCGGCATCGTGGGCGCCGCCGCGGCGATCGCCAACGCCGTGCACCACGCCACCGGCGTACGGATACGCGAGCTGCCGATCCGGCTGGACAAGCTGCTCGGCTTATCAGCGTTGGCTTAAATAAGCTGCTGGTGATATAAAGGTCGTCGTGCACGCCTTCGACGTGCTGGGCGATCCGGTCCGGCGCCGCATCCTGGAGCTGCTCGCCGACGGCGAGCAGACCGCCGGCGCGGTCAGCGCGGTGATCCGCGACGAGTTCGGCATCTCCCAGCCCGCCGTGTCCCAGCACCTGAAGGTGCTGCGGGACAACGGCTTCGCCACCGTGCGGCCCGAGGGCACCCGGCGGCTCTACGCGGTCGACCCGCGCCCGCTGCGCGAGGTCGACGGCTGGCTGGAGCACTTCCGCCGGTTCTGGACCCCGCCCCTGGCGGCACTCGCCACCGAACTGGCCCGGGGCCGACGCGAGCGTCGGCTGCGCGGGCCCGCCGACCCACCCGAGGAGAGGTAAGAACGATGATCGACGCGACCGAGCAGATCAACGCCGTCCAGCGCCACGTCGGCAGCCGCACGCTGGAGGCCGGCGAGGCCCGGGTGACCACCCTCAGCCAGACGTACCACGCGACGGTCGAGGATCTCTGGGATGCCTGCACCACCGCCGAGCGCATCCCGCGCTGGTTCCTGCCGGTCTCCGGCGACCTGCGGCTGCACGGCCGGTACCAGCTCGAGGGCAACGCGGGCGGCACCGTCGAGAGCTGCGACCCGCCGCACCGCTTCACCGCCACCTGGGAGTACGGCGGCGAGGTGAGCTGGATCGAGGTGCGACTCACCCCCGTCGACAGCGAGCGGACCCGCTTCGAGCTGGACCACATCGCGCACGTCGACCAGGACCGGTGGGCCCAGTTCGGGCCGGGCGCCGTCGGCGTCGGATGGGACCTGGGCCTGCTCGGTCTCGCCTCGCACCTGGCCGCCGACGGCAGTGGCGTGTCGCCGGAGCAGAGCGGTGAGTGGAGCGCCTCCGACGAGGGGCGTCGGTTCATGGAGCGCAGCAGCCACCTGTGGGGCGAGGCGAGCATCGCCGCCGGCACCGACGCCGACGAGGCGAAGGCCGCCGCCGAGCGCACCACCGCCTTCTACACCGGCACCCCGGCCGCCTGACCCCTCCCCGCCACCGCCGGGCCCGGCGCGTCGATCCGGGGAGAATCGCTGCCGGATGATCTCCGATCACGGCGCTTCCGCCCGGATCGGCGGTAAGGTGCTGCGGCATGAACGGTGGGGCGTACTCACACTGCTCGTACTGCGGCACCGCCTACCCGGCGGACGCCGTGTGGCCGCGGGTCTGCGCGGCCTGCGGCGAGACGGTCTGGCGTAATCCGCTGCCCGTCGCGGTGGCGGTGCTGCCGGTCCGCACCGCCGAGGGCCTGGGCGTGGTGGTGGTCCGCCGGGACATCGAGCCCGCCCGCGGGCTGCTCGCGCTGCCCGGCGGCTTCATCGAGTACGGCGAGGAGTGGTCCGACGCGCTGGTCCGTGAGCTACGGGAGGAGACAGGGCTCGTCGCGGCGGCCGAGGACGCCCGGCTGTTCGCGGTGCACGGCGCCCCGGCGGGCGGCACGATGATGGTCTTCGGGGTGCTGCCCGAGCGGCCGGTCGAGGACCTGCCACCGTCGGCGCCGACCGAGGAGGCCACCGAGTGGCTGGTGCTCACCGACCCGGTCGAGCTGGCCTTCTCGACCCACACCCGGGTACTCGCCGACTTCCTCACCCGCGACCACCACGCCTGACCGCACCACGCCGCGTCGCGCAGGGGTCAGCGGGGCAGGGCGTCGTCGGTGCCGGCGAGGTAGCCGGCGGCCTGGAGTTCGAACAACTCCCGGTAGAGGCCACCGGCCGCCATCAGCTCGTCGTGGCTGCCGTGCTGAACGAGCCGACCCCGTTCCATGACGAAGATCCGGTCGGCGTGCCGGACGTTGGCCAGCCGGTGGGTGATCAGGACGACCGCCCGGTCGGGCCGACGGCGCAGGTGCTGGAACAGCGCGTGCTCGGCGCGGGCGTCCAGGGCGGCCGAGGGCTCGTCGCAGATCAGCAGGGCGGCGTCGCGGTAGAGGCCGCGGGCGGCGACGAGGCGCTGCCACTGCCCGCCGGACAGCTCGTGGCCGTCCTTGAACTCCCGGTCCAGCAGGGTGTCGTAGCCGTGCGGCAGGCCGACGATCATGTCGTGGGCGGCGGCGGCCCGGGCGGCCTCCTGCACGCTGGGCCCGGGTCGCTCCGGCGGGCGGTCGTGCCGGCCGACGCGGATGTTCTGCCCGGCGGTGAACGGAAACTTCCACCACTCCTGGGTCATCACGGCGACCTGCGCGCCGAGGGCGCGGGGGTCCAGCTCGGTGGCGTCCACACCGTCCCAGCGGATCACCCCGCCGGTCGGCCGGTAGAGCCCGGCGATGAGCTTGGCCAGCGTGGTCTTGCCGGAGCCGTTCTCCCCGACCAGCGCGATGACCTCGCCCCGCCGGACGGTCAGGCTGACCCCGTCCACCGCCGGCGCGTCGGTGTCCGGGTAGCGCAGGCTGACCTCGTCCACCTCGATCGCGTCGACACCCTCGACGACCTGGTCGCCGCCGAGCGGCACCCGGGTCAGGGCGCGTTCGAGGAAGTCCCGGTAGTCCTGGTAGTAGAGGGCGTCCTCGTACAGCGAGTTGGTGGCGATGACCGCGACGCCCAGGCTGGTCCGCGCGGACTGCAGGGCGAGCAGGGCGGTGGCCGCGGCGGCGAGGGCGACCATCCCGTTCAGCAGCAGGCCGCCGAGGACCGCGTACACCCCGAAGGTGGCCACCCCGGCCACCGTGGCGCCCACGACGCGGGTGCCGGTCTGCGAGCGGACCAGACGCAACTGGGCGCGGGTCTCGACGGCCATCACGCCGCGGTACTCGGCCAGCAGGAAGTCGCGCATCTGGTAGGCGCGCACCTCGGCGGCGGTGCGCCGGTTGGCCATCAGGTGGGCGAGCATCCACATCCGACGCCGCCGGGTGATGCGGGCGAGCATCGCCAGGTACTCCCGGCGGGCCATCCGCACCGCCGTGATCGCCTGGGGTATCGCCGCGAGCAGCAGGCAGGGCAGCAGCAGCGGTTGGATGACGGTGACCGCCACGGCGGTGGCGAGCATCCCCACCACGCCGGTGACCAGGTTGACGGTGTGGTCGACGATGTACGCCGCCTCCGCCATCCCCCGGTCCCGCGCCCGGTCCATCTCCTCGGCGAAGCCGGCGTCGTCGAACGCCGCCAGGTCCACCGCCGTGGTGGCCTCGAACAGCCGCAGCTCCACCTGATAGTTGATCTGCGGAGTCAGTCGGGCCTGCGCCCAGCCGGCCGCGATGGTGAGGCCGCCGCGCGCCGACACCGCCGTCGCGGCCACGATCAGCGCCGGCAGGGCCGAGCGGACCCGGTCCGGGGTGGGACCGGCGGCGAACAGCTCGCGCAGCACGCTGGTCGTGGCGAGCAGGCCGAACGTGGTCATCACCCCGGCGGCGATGTTCAGCCCGATGGAGGCGACGGTGTCCCGGCGGTTGGTGGCCCAGGCCAGCCCGACGGCCTCCCGGACCAGCCGGGGCAGTCGGCGGGCCACCGCCCGGAAGCTGGTGTGGGCGAACTCCTGCGCGTGGTGCAGCCAGTCGCGGTCCTCCAGCTCCGGCAGCATGGTGCCGGCGGGCGGATCGCCGGGCTGGTCGTCGGTCTCGGGAGCGGTGCGCTGGCGGGCCATCGACTCCACGGACCCTCCTCCGGACGGGGTCAGGATGCCGCCCGAGACTACTTGGCGCTACCGGTCGATGTCTCTAGGTAATCGGCGCGTCGCCGGTGGGCGGGTCAGGGAGTCGGTGGCGGGTCGTCGGTGACCGGCAGCAGCACCCGGAAGGTGGTCCGCCCGGGCTCGGTCTCCACCCGGATGTCGCCGTGGTGCTTGTGCACCACGATCCGGTACGAGATGTCCAGGCCCAGCCCGGTGCCCGCACCCACCGGCTTGGTGGTGAAGAAGGGCTCGAAGATGCGGGGACGCACCGCGGGCGGGATGCCGGGGCCGGTGTCGGTGATCTCCACCGCCAGCAGGTCACCGACGCGCCCGGTGCGGACGGTCAGCACGCCCTCCTCGCCCATCGCGCCCAGCGCGTTGTCGATCAGGTTGGTCCACACCTGGTTCAGTTCGGCGGCGTACGCCGGGACCGCCGGGAGGCTGCGGTCGTACTCGCGGACCAGCTTGACCTGTGCGGGGATCTTCGCCTTGAACATCACCAGCGTGGCGTCGAGCAGGTCGTGCACGTCCACCACCTGGTGCGGCGCGCGGTCCAGCTGGGAGTACTGCTTGGCGGCGCCGACCAGCCCCGAGATCCGGGTCACGGCGTCGCCGATCTCGCGCATGAGCAGCTCGGTGTCGACGGTGTAGGTGAGCCAGCGCACCGCCGCCTCCAGATCCGCCGGGCCGACCGCCTCCTTCACCCGGGCCAGCCAGGCGTCGTCGAGTCCACCACCGACCAGGATGGGCGCCAGGTCCCAGGCACCGCTGACGTCGTGCTCCTCCAGCCAGTCGGTGAGGGTGTCCTCGGCGTCGGCGGTGGCCATCGGGGTCAGCTTCGGCGCGGTGGCGACCCGGGCCACCGCCTCCTCCTGCAACTCGACCAGCCCGTGCAGCGCCCGGCCGTCCAGCCGCCCGTCGGCGATCATCGCGAGCTTGTGCCGCATCCCGGCGACCCGGTCGCGCAGCACCGAGGTGGCCCGCACCGCCGCCGCGGCCGGGTTGTTCAGCTCATGGGTGAGGCCCGCCGAGAGCGAGCCCAGGGCCAGCAGCCGCTCCCGTTCGCCGACGATGGTCTGGCTGTTGCGCATGCCGATGACGAGACCTTCGAGCAGGTGCATGGCCATCGGGAACCAGGACCGGACGGCGTGCGCGAAGTCCTCCGCCGGCAGCACGAAGAACTCCGCGTCGGTCAGCGCCCGCAGGGTGTTGCGGTAGGTCTCCCCCACACGGTCGTCCAGGTACGCCTGGGTGGCCCCGCCGTACACCCCCCGCTGGTCGGTCCGGCTGATCTCGACGTCGTCGCCGCGTACCTGCCGGCTCAACGCCACCGCGCCGTGCAGCAGCACGAAGAAGCAGGTCGCGTCCTCGCCCTCGGCGTACACGACGGTGCCGCCGGCGCGCTGCTCGACGCGGCCGTGCTCGGCCAGCCAGTCGAGCTGCCCGTCGTCGAGGGCCTCGAACAGGAACAGGGTGCGCAGCTGCGCGGGCGTCAGTCGATCGTTCTCGGTGCTCATTGGGCCTCCAGGTAGCGGTGCACGAGCGACACGGCCATGGCGCCCTCGCCGACGGCGGAGGCGACACGCTTGACCGACTCGGCCCGTACGTCCCCGGCGGCGAACACCCCGGGCAGGCTGGTCTCGAGGTGGTACGGGTCGCGCGACAGCGACCAACCGGCCGGACGCCGCCCGCCGGTCATCAGGTCCGGACCGGTGACGATGAAGCCGCGCCCGTCGCGGACCAGCACCCCGTCCAGCCAGTCGGTCCGGGGCTCGGCGCCGATGAAGATGAACAACCAGGAGGTGTCCACCGAGCGGGTCTCCCCGGTGCGGGTGTCGCAGAGGGTGAGTCGTTGCAGGTGGTCCTGGCCGGCGCCGCCGACCACGGCCGTGTGCGGGTGCACCGTGATCCGGTCGATGCGTTCCAGCTGGTCGATCAGGTACCTCGACATCGAGCTGGTCAGGTCCGCGCCCCGGATCAGCAGGTGCACCCGGGAGGCGTACCGGGAGAAGTGCACGGCGGCCTGGCCGGCCGAGTTGGCCCCGCCGACGATGTAGACGTCCTGCTCGACGCAACTGGGCGCCTCGGTGGCGGTGGAGCCGTAGAACACTCCCCGGCCGGTGAACTCGGCCAGACCGGGGGCGTCGAGCACCCGGTAGGAGACCCCGGTGGCCAGCACCACGGTGTGCGCGGCGATCTCGGTGCCGTCACCGAAGCGCAGCAGCCGGGCAGAGCCTGCCTCGCTCAGGCCGATCACCTCTCGTGCGCTCAGCAGCTCGGCACCGAACTTCACCGCCTGCCGCCGGGCCCGGTCGGTCAGCTGGGCGCCGGAGACGCCGTCCGGGAAGCCGAGGTAGTTCTCGATCCGGCTGCTCTGCCCGGCCTGCCCGCCGGTCGCCCGCCGCTCGACCAGCACGGTGCGCAGCCCCTCCGACGCGCCGTACACGGCCGAACCGAGACCGGCGGGGCCGCCGCCGATCACCACCAGGTCGTAGAAGTCGGACGCCGGCACCACCGTCAACCCGGCCAACCCGGCAAGCTCGGCCTCGTTCGGCGCGATCAGTGCCTTGCCCTCGGCGGTCACCACCAGCGGGACGTCCGCCTCGGTGGCCCCCGCCGCGTCGAGGAGCCGGGCGCCCTCCGGGTCGTCGGCGAGCAGCCAGCGGTACGGCACCAGGTTGCGGGCCAGGAAGTCGCGCACCTTGAACGACGGCGCCGACCAGCGGTGACCCACGACCCGGATCTCGCTGCTCGCCGCGTCCGGGGTGACCGCCCACGCCTCCAGCAGGCCGTCCACCACCGGATACAACTTCTCCTCCGGCGGGTGCCACGGCTTGAGAAGGTAGTGGTCCAGGTCGACCACGTTGATCGCCTCGATCGCGGCGTCCGTGTCCGCGTATGCGGTGAGCAGCACCCGGCGGGCGGCCGGGAAGATGTCCATCGCGGCTTCCAGGAACTCGACGCCGGTCATCTCCGGCATCCGGTGGTCGGCCAGCAGCAGCGCCACCTGCTCTCCGCGCAGCTTGACCTCCCGCAGCGCATCGAGCGCCTCCGGTCCCGAGGCGGCCCGCAGCACCCGGTAGCGGTCGCCGTAGCGGCGTCGGATGTCCCGGGCCACCGCCCGGGACACCACCGGGTCGTCGTCGACGGTCAGGATCACCGGGTTCGCCATGGCGCCCATGAAACCACCTGGCGAGGGTGCGCCGCACCGCGCGGGGACGGCTCGGGCGCCGAAGCGCGGTTGGTGGGGCGCGGGGTGGGTAAGCCGGGTCGCCGCGCGGGACAGCCGCACACCGACACCGCCGGCTGCCGCGCACACCTCCGGGGGGCCCATGGCGGACGCGTCGCCGACCGGACCGACGTCGTCGGACCGGGTCGTGGAGCTGCGGGTGCACGGCGTCTCCGGGGCGGGCGCCGACCAGGTGCTGGACCGGCCGCACGTCCAACAGGTCGCCGGGGACCAGAACGGCGGTTTCTACCGCACGCGGCCGGGCTACCCGGGCGTCACGGGGACCGACGGGGTGACGCTGGAGGCGTACCGCTGGAGTGATCTGCCGTCCGGAACGGCCGTACGGACGCTGTCGCTGGTGTTCCTGTTGCCGTTCATGCTCTGCAACGTGGCGATCTGGATGCGCCCGGCGAGCCGCGCCTCGAAACACAGCATCGTCGCGCTGTGCCGGGTGCTCGCGCTCACCCTCACCATGCTCTACGTGCTCTCCATCGTCGGGGTGGCGCTGGACCTGATCGCGTGGCGGTGCATGGGCTACCCGTCCTGCATGGCGGAGCGGAGCTGGTTGTCCTGGCTCGGCGGGCGCTCGCCGGGCCTGCGTCTGGGTGTGATGTCGCTGGTGCCCGTCGGTGCCGTCGGCATCGTGTGGTGGCTGGGGGCGCGTCCGAGCCGCTCGTTCGAGATGTTCCGGACGTCGGCGCCGGAGACCTCGGAGCACCGGTTGAGCGCGGTCGCCCAGTGGGACGCCGCGCCGCTGGTGGGCCGGCTGCGCTCGGTGCACGTCGCTGCCGCGTTCGCGACACTGGACGGCAGCCTGCTCGCCGCCCGGGCCAGCCAGGGCCCCTCGTGGGAGATGGTGCTGCTCCTGGCGGCCACCGCGGCGGTGCTGCTCACCTGCCTCGTCCTGCTCGCCACGGTGCGTGCCCTCGACCGGCCCGGCCGGGACACGCGGGTGGACCGCGTGACGCGGAGGCTCCGCACGCTCGCCTGCGGTCTGACCATCCTGGTGGTGGTGCACACCATCAGGAGCCCGAAACCCTGGCCGCAGGACAGGGAGTTGCCCGGGTACGGGGCGACCGTGGCCTGGCTGTTCGCCAGCCAGACCGCGCTGCTGGCCGTCCTCGTCGCGGTGGTGATCTGGCGGCGCGGTGGGGTGCCGGGCAGTTCGCCGCTGCGGGCGCTGGGCGCGCCCGTGTTCGTCACGGTGGCCGCGGGGCTCGCCGTGGCGTTCTCGGCCGAGCTGGACTACCGGGTGGCGGACCTGCTGGACCGGGACGGGGCGACCGCGGACCGACTGGTGACCAGCCCGCCCCTGGCATACAAGTGGGCGATCTTCGGGTTCTTCATCGCGGTGCTGGCCGCGGTGCTGGTCGGGGGCGTGGTCACGGTGCTGACCCGGCGGAGGCGGTGGCGCGCCGCGGCGGCGGTCGTGGCGTCCGACTTCCCGCACGCGCCGCCGGAGGCGTCGGACCGGCTCCGCCAGGTCGAAGGTGCGGTGGCCCGCGCCCGGTTCACCGAACGGCTGGAGCCGCTCGCCGTCGTCTACGCCGTACTGGCCGCGTTCGGCCTGGCCGCCAGCGTGCTCGGCCTGCTCCAGCTCTACCCCGGCGACGTCATCCAGCGCTACGTCGGGATACCCGCCGACATGGTCAACTTCCTGATCGGGATGGGTAGCTACGCCATCGCCGTGATCATCCTCGGGCTGGTGATCGGCGGCATCTTCGCCTACCGGACGGCGCAGTTCCGCCGGTACGTGGGCGTGCTGTGGGACCTGGGCACCTTCTGGCCCCGGTCCGCGCATCCCTTCGCCCCGCCCTGCTACGCCGAGCGGGCTGTGCCGGAGCTGACCCGGCGGATCACCTACCTGGTCGAGCAGGGCGAGTCGGTGCTGCTGGCCGGGCACAGCCACGGGTCGGTGCTGCTCGCGGCCACGGTCCTGCAACTGCCGTCACGCATCACCGACCGGGTGGCCCTGCTGACCTACGGGTCGCCGCTGAAGCGGTTGTACGCGCGGCTGTTCCCCGCGTACGTCGATGACCGGGTGCTGCGGGAGATCGGCGAGCGGGTCGGCTGGCGGTGGACGAACCTGTGGCGC
Source organism: Micromonospora yongxingensis (assembly GCF_052601155.1). Classification (NCBI taxonomy): domain Bacteria; kingdom Bacillati; phylum Actinomycetota; class Actinomycetes; order Micromonosporales; family Micromonosporaceae; genus Micromonospora; species Micromonospora yongxingensis. Next base: position 1,325 of record NZ_JBQXEO010000008.1, on the reverse strand, counting down.
GACACCGACCCGATCGGCGGCTGGATCTTCGCCCCGCACCGGCCGGGGGACCGCGAGACGTCGACCGGGCCGGAGGCGACGGTGGACCGCCGGTTGACCGACCCGCGCGACGTGGTGCCGGCTCCGTACGACAGTGTGCCGCCGCCGATCGTGGCGCACTTGCCGTGCGAGTCGGATGAGGCGTTCACGGCAACCGAGCGGGACCTGGCACGGCGGCTGCGCGCGGACCGGCGGCGGGCCGGCTGAGCCGGCGGCCGGATATCGTCGCCGGGTGACCCCGTCCAGGCAGCCCGAACGCCGACTGATCGCCTCGAACAAGAAGGCCCGACACGACTACACCGTGCTGCGCACGTACGAGGCGGGCATCGTGCTGGTCGGCACCGAGGTGAAGTCGCTGCGCGAGGGGCGGGCATCGCTGGTGGACGCGTACGCCCACGAGCGCGACGGCGAGATCATGCTGTACGGCCTGCACATCGCCGAGTACGCGTACGGCACGTGGACCAACCACGCTCCCCGGCGCAACCGGAAGCTGCTGCTGCGCCGCGCCGAGATCGACCGGATCCTGGAGAAGGTCCGCGAGGGCGGGGTGACGCTGGTGCCGCTGTCGATGTACTTCGACAACGGCTGGGCCAAGATCGAGCTGGCGCTGGCCAAGGGCAAGCGCACGTACGACAAGCGGCAGACGCTGGCCGAGCGGGACGCCAACCGGGAGATCGCCCGCGAGCTGGGCCGCCACCTCAAGGGCCATCCTCGCCGGGCGTGACCGCCGGCCATCGATCGCGCGTGTTGCGGCGCGGCGCGCCCGGACGTCGTTGACGTCGCTGGAAGGACGTGGTGTGCTCACTCCGCACCGTTAATGACAACGGTATTCATTACCTGGAAGCGGAGGAGAACCATGTCGCTCACCGTCCCGCCAGCCCTGCTCGACGCCGCCGAACGCGGCCCCGTCGACGACGACGCCTTCATCGCCTGCGTCCGCGACTCACTGCCGTACGCCTGGGCCACCGTCAGCCGTGTGGTGGCCGACCTGGAGGCCGGCGACGCCGACCTGGCCGACAACGTCGTCCCCCCGCCGACCGACGCCGACCGGGGACAGCTGCTCCGCGCACTGGCCAGCGACGCGATCCGCGGCGGCCTGGAGCGGCACTTCGGGGTCCGGCTGGCCTTCCAGAACTGCCACCGCGTCGCCGCGTTCCGCCCCGAGGCCGTCGACGGGGAGCGCTACCGCCGCTTCGTGTCCACGCGGGGCCAACTGCTCAACCAGTCCCCCGAGCTGCGCAACTGCTGAGCGCGGTCGGCGGCGGGGGGGGGGGGGGGGGGGGCGT